>JAKALH010000527.1 GCA_021813225.1 Chloroflexota bacterium | reverse complement strand
TCAGCGAGTAAACGGACACGGGTACAACCCAAAACACACTCTGACTCAGGCTGTCAGGCGTCAATTCATCTTCCGGATCTGCACACCTCCTTCGGCATCAACCCGCCTGTACACCGGAAGCGCCCCGTGCCGCAGCAGGTTCCACGCAATCCGGCGATATCCTCTGCGCAGTCCGTCATGGCACAGACCGGACGCTATGCGCCAGCGGCTATAGCGGGTCATTTGAACTGTAGCTAGAATGATAGCCAGCCGCCATACACCCGGCAAGAAGTTGCGGCCAATAAACGGCCCAAAACCGGCCAACAAGCCGGATGCATTTGATTTCCGGGCTGATATTGCACCGCCGCGATGCTTGTGCTAGTATGTGAAATCAGGTGGAATTTGTTTTGTAATGAAGTGTGACAGCGAGCATGGACAATACAGAAAACGAAGTCCCCGATATCGTGGTTGGCCGCCTGCCGATTTACCTGCGAGCGCTATCGACCATGCAGGCAGACGGGAAGCTGTATACATCATCGCATGAACTGGCGGAGTGGTTGGGCATCAGTTCCGCGCAAATCCGCAAAGATCTGTCTCACTTCGGCGAGTTCGGCAAACAGGGCACCGGCTATTCCGTCGCCGGCCTGTACGAGGAACTGCGCCAGATTCTGCACCTGGATCGTGAATGGCCTCTGATCGTCGTCGGCTCAGGCAATATCGGCAGCGCCGTCGCCAGTTACTCCGGCTTCGCGCAACGCGGATTTCGCGTGGTCGCCCTGTTTGACAACGACCCCGCCAAGGTCGGGGCCAGAGTCGGCAACTTCATCGTGCGCGATAACGCCGAGATCGAGTCATTCGTCGCCGAAAGCCACGTCCTGCACGCCATGATTGCCGTTCCGGCGCAGCACGCACAACAGGTCGCCGACCTGCTGGTCGACTGCGGCATCCGCGGCATCCTCAACTACGCGCCGATCAACCTCAACGTCCCTTCGACCGTGCACGTGGAGTACATCGACCCGGTGCTGCACCTGCAGAAGATGACCTACTACCTCGAATAGGCGCGGTGCCAGTCCTACGGCGCGACCGAGACAGCCACGCTCCCCAACTCGATCGATTGTTTTCCACCGGCAGTCAACACGCGCTGGCTTGTCGCGGGGTCATACAGGCCCACGACGATCCTCAGCCTGCCGCTGAATGAAACCGGCAACGCCAGACCGTGATGGTCGATGACATCGGCGCCGGGCGGCAGTGATGGCATCGGGCGCAGGTCGTTCAGTGGCAGTGCATCGTGCTGCGATACCAGTTCGCCATGGTCGTCGAAGGCATGAACAAACACCTTGTAGTTCTGCCTGAGCGGCACGACGGCGCGCCAGGTCAACCCGACCGGGATGATGGCCCCGCTGCGGGCCGTTGCAGGCAGTTCGGCGCTGCGCAACTCAAGGTCAAATCCGCCTGCCGCCCGCCAGTGCACATTGGTGGCGGCCGCCGGCGACAGGCGTTCATCTGCGGTGCCATACAAACCGTAAAAAACCCCTTCCTCGCCCCACTGTGCAGAGGCCGGATACAGGTTGGTATCCAGCCAGCCGCGCAGGTCGCCGTTGCGGCCGGCCAGCCCGCGATACAGCACGACCCAGATGCGCGCATGCGACGCGGCGGCCAGCCGGATGCGCTGTTCCCAGCGCTCGCGCGGTTCGATGACCGGGTCCCATGTCAGGGCATACGACCAGGCAGGATCGGTCGCCTTGCGGTCAAGGGCGTAGAAACCGGCCGGGCTTAATACATTGAAAAAGACGATGTCGTCGGGCCGGGCGGCGGGAGCAATATGCTGGTAATAGGTATGCGGGTTGTAAGGGTCGAAGACTTCGAGCGTCTTCTGGTATACGAAGACAGTGCTGGTTCCCGCATAGACAACCGCCAGGAAAGCCGCCAGACCGGCTGCCAGTATTCGACTGCGATGCAGCAGTTGATCCAGCGCCCAGGCCAGCATCAGTGCCAGCGCCGGCGTGGCGCCGATCACCATCCGCGCGTTGAAGGTCCAGTTGCGCGCTGCCGCAGCCACGCCGAGGAGAGTCATGGCGATCATCAATATCGGCAATAACAGCGCGGCCAGTTGTGAGGCAATTCCCGCCATAGCGCTCTCCGTTGCCACACCTGATTTCCTGCGCGGTCGCCAGGCGTTGAACAGCGCCGCAGCCAGCCCGACTGCGAGAATGCCCGTGACGGTGGGAACTCCCCAGCCTTTTGTCGCCTGAGCCAGCGCCAGTGCCTCGACGCCCAACCTGAGGAACTGACTGACCGGAACCTGTTGCGCGGTGTTGTGGGTTCCAGCCTCAGCGCGGCCCAGCAATTGCGGGATCGCGTAGACTGCCCACGGCAGATACAGAGCCAGCGACACACCAACGGATACGAGAAAAACCCGCAACCGGCGCCGCTGCAGTGCCAGCGCCAGGCCGCACATACCAAGCGCAATCAACGCCCAGGCAGCGTGATATAACGCCATCATCGCGCCGGTTGCGCCGATGATGAACGCGACCATCAGCCAGATGGTGTGGCGGCGCTGCGCGGCCAGCAGACGAAGTTCCGCCCAGGTAGCCAGCAGGATAAAAGTGGGTACCAGCGCGTACATGCG
>JAKALH010000050.1 GCA_021813225.1 Chloroflexota bacterium | reverse complement strand
CAATATCGGCTGCGTGCCCTCCAAGACACTGATTCGCGCCGCCGCTGCCTATCACAGTGCCGGACATCCCGCCTTTGCGGGCGTGCATACCTCGGCTTCAGGCGTGGACTGGCCGACCGTGATCGCGCAAAAAGACAATCTGGTAGGCGAGTTGCGCCAGAATAAATACGAGGACGTGATCGCGTCATACGGCGAACACATCACGCTGGCGCGCAGCCGCGCCCGCCTGCGTCCCGACGGCGCGGTGGCGTTCGAGGACGGCAATGTGTGTCGCGCATCTCGCGTTGTCATCGCGACCGGGGCCCGGCCGGCGATCCTTCCGCTGGATGGCATCGACCGGGTGCCTGTGCTCGACAGCACATCGGCGATGGCGCTGGAATCCCGGCCGCGCTCGCTGATCATCATCGGCGGCAGGGCCATCGCGCTTGAACTGGGACAGGCCTTTGCGCGGTTTGGCACGCAGGTCACCATTCTGCAGCGCAGCGCGCGCCTGATTCCGGAGCACGAGCCGGAGATTGCCGACGAGTTGGCCGCGGCATTGCGCGAGGAAGGCCTGGTCATACACACCGGGGCTCAGCCGCGCGCCATCAGACAGGACAACGGCGAGAAGGTGATCCTGGCGGACGTCAACGGTGTTCCGGCGGAATTTCGCGCAGAGCAGGTGCTGATGGCGGTTGGTCGCACTCCGAACACCGGGAATATGGGATTGGAAGACGCGGGCGTGAAGCTCGACGCGCGCGGCTTCATCGTCGTGGATGACATGATGCAAACCAGCAACCCGATGATCTACGCCGTGGGCGATGTAACGACGCTGCCCAAGCTGGTGTATGTGGCGGCGATGGCAGGCGGCATCGCGGCGCAGAATGCCCTGGGGGAGGATGAGAAGCGGCTCGACCTGACAGTGCTTCCCGATGTAATCTTCACGGATCCACAGGCGGCCACGGTGGGACTGACCGAAGCGGCAGCCCGCGAACGCGGTTACGAGGTGCAGGTTTCGCAGTTGCCAATGGCCTATGTCCCGCGCGCATTGGCCGCGCGCGACACGCGAGGGATAATCAAGCTTATTGCCGACAAAGATTCGGGGCGGCTGCTTGGCGCGCATGTGCTGGCCGCCGAGGCAGGCGAGGTCATTCAGACCGCAGCGCTGGCCGTTCGATTTGGGCTGCGTTTCGGATTCTCTGTGAATGACCTGAGCGAGATGCTCTTTCCGTATCTCACCCAGAGCGAGGGGCTTAAGCTGGCGGCAATCGCCTTCAAAAAAGACGTGGCGCAACTGTCATGTTGCGCGAATTGACGGGGTAAAACATAGCTGACCCCGGCGGATATGAGGTGTATGGTATTTAACATTGGCGGGTTGGCGCGGGCGACGGGCGTGTCCACAAAAACGATTCGTTTCTATGAAGCATCCGGGTTGATGCCGCCCGCGCAGCGCGCGGAGAACGGCTATCGCCGCTACGCCGACCGTGATGTTGAACGGCTGCGTTTCATCCGCAGCGCGCGGGCGTTGGGTTTCCCCATCGGCGATCTGACCGAAATCATGGCGATGCGAGATCGAGGCCAGGAGCCTTGCCGGCAGGTGATGGAGCGCCTGATCTCTTCAGTGGACGATGTAGACGAGCGTATTCGCAACCTGCAGATGCTGCAACGCGAACTGAAGCAACTGCTTGCGGCGGCGCAGGCGCTGCCTCTGGATCCGGACGACCGGGAAGCGTGCGTATGCGACCTCATCACGCAGAAGCCGCGCATCCTCGCCCTCTCCGCACATGGACTTTCCGATCAGAAGAAGGCTGTCAATCTGTTCCCAATGTAATCTCGCTCACAGACAAACCGCCGTCAACCTCCCATAATGAAACCTGTAACGTAACAGCCGGGAAACAGGCTGTTATGGATTCATACGGCGTTGAGCCGATGTTCATTTTGGGAGGTACGTAAAATGGTAGGTACGGCGCAGAGACAGGATACGCTCGTTAAAAAGGTCGTCGCTGGAATAGCGGGCGGCTCGGTCGGTGGCGTGGTGTTTGGGATGTTGATGGCGATGATGAATGCGCTTCCGATGATTGCCGGTCTTGTCGGAAGTAACAGTCTCATCGTGGGCTTTGTGGTGCATATGGTCATCAGCGTGTTTATTGGCGCTATCTTCGGCCTGATCTTCGGCGACATCAGCTCCTCCTTTGGCCGCGCCGCGTTGTTGGGCGTGGTATACGGCATGGTGTGGTGGGTGCTTGGTCCGCTTGTGATCATGCCCAGCATGCTGGGAATGGGACTGCAGTTCGGCGCAGCCTTCAGCGGCCCTAACCTCATGAGCTTGATGGGCCACATGATCTACGGGATTTTGACCGGACTTGGATACGCGTGGTTTATTCGGAGGAGTTGACTGCGGGTTTGGCGGGAGCGCGGGGCAGCTTGTTTTCCAGCAACTGCCCCGTTTGATGCGCCACTACGTTCATGCCGGGCGCACCTCCCGAAAGCGGAACAATCAGCCTATGCTCTATGTATATATCGCTTCGGACTGCCGGATATGCGCAATCTCTCAACGACTCATCAACCAGCTGCGAGCGTTGCGCCCCGGTGTTCGGATGACTGTGGTTGATAGGGATAGTCCCGAAAGCGCTGTTCCTGCTCATGTCATCGGAACGCCGATGTACCTGTGGAACGACCCGGTCCTCTTTATGGGCAACCCCGACATGTCGGAGTTGCTCGAACGGGTGGATACTTATTCGCAGGCCACGGCGCATGCGCAACAGGTCTTTGAGTGAAATATGAGCGAAAAGCCGGAGACTAGTGTTTCGGACAAGCTGACCCACCTGCGTGAGATCGATATCTTCCAGGACCTCTCGCCGTCGGAAATCGCATCGCTGGGGGAGCATACGCCCATGGAGCGTGTTGAGGTGGGCACCACGCTCTATGCTGCGGATCGGCCGACCGAGGTGCTGTTCATATTAAAAGAGGGGCGCGTCCAGTTGTACCGCCTGAGCGCTGACGGCCGCAGACTCATCACCGCCGTCCTGGAGGCAGGCGCCATCTTCGGCGAGATGGTCATGCTGGGCCAGAACCTGGATGACAGTTACGCAGAGGCAGCCAGCCCGTGCCTGTTGTGCCTGATGGGCCGCAACGACGTCAAAACTCTGCTGCTGGGCGATCCACGCATTGCGTTCCGCATCGCGGAAACACTTGGGCGCAGGTTGATCGAAACTGAACGACGGCTGCTGGATATCGCCCTCAAACGGGTTCCTGAGCGGATCGCGGATCTGCTGGTGCTGCTTGCGCGACCGTCGCCTGCGGGCCTGCTGTCGAAACAGATGGAAGTGCGCTACACGCACGAGGAACTGGCAGACCTGGCCGGCACCTACCGCGAGACTGTCACCAGGGCGTTGAACGAGTTTCGGGGCAAGGGTCTCATCGAGATGCAACGTGGCAAGATCGTTGTTCTGGATGCCGAGGGGTTGCGTAGACTGAGCCGGCGGGGTGAATCGGTCGGTTGACGCGCGCCGCTGATATTTATCCTGCAAGGCCGCCACTGGATCGGCATTATGATTCCACCTTGTGAGCGCGGCCGCGCGCGGGCCAGTTCACAGGGGTGACTATGCAGCAGGAAACGCTTGCGACGCTCTATCAGCGTCTGAATAGTTCCGAACAGGGGTTGACAGCCGCTGAAGCGCGGCGGCGGCTGGCGCAATACGGCCCGAACGAAACGACCACCGCCAGGCGCAGCGGGCCGATTCGCCAGATTCTCTCCGCGCTGGCAAACCCGCTGGTGTTGATCCTGCTGGCGGCCAGCGTCGTCTCCGCCGTGTTGGGCGAGCCGCTCGACGCCGTCATCATCATCGCCATCGTATTCTTCAGCACGGCCATCGACTACTTCCAGACACATCGCTCGCAACAGGCCGCCGACCGCCTGCGCTCGCAGGTGGCGCTGACGGCCACCGCGTTGCGCAACGGCGCGTGGGGCGAGGTGCCGCGCCGCGAAATTGTGCCCGGCGATATCATCCGCCTGTCCGCCGGCGACCTGGTGCCCGCCGATGCGCGGCTGATTCAGTCGCGCGATCTGCACGCCAATCAGGCCGCACTCACCGGCGAGTCGCTGCCCGCCGAAAAAGAAGCCGACGAGTCCGCAGGCGCGCCGGACAACCCGGCGGACGCGCGCAACGTGGTATTCCTGGGTTCATCCATCGAGAGCGGCACGGCGACGGCGCTGGTCATCGCCACCGGCAGGGGCACGTCGTTCGGCGATATTGCGGCCCGGCTGTCTGCGCGCCCGCCCGAGACGGAGTTCGACCGCGGCACGCGCCAGTTCGGGCTGTTCATCATGCGCGTGGTGCTGCTGCTGGTGCTGTTCGTCTTCATGGTCAGCGCCGCGCTGCAGCATAACGCGCTGCAGTCGCTGCTGTTTGCCGTGTCGCTGGCAGTGGGGCTTACGCCCGAATTCCTGCCCATGATCACCACCGTCACATTGGCGCAGGGCGCGGTGCACATGGCGAAGCGCAAAGTCATCGTCAAGAACCTGGCGTCCATCCAGAACTTCGGCAGCATGGACATCCTGTGCAGCGACAAAACCGGCACGCTCACCAGCGGCGACATGACGCTCGATAAACAGGTGGACCCGGACGGGCGACCCTCGCTGCGCGCGCTGGCGCTGGCTTACCTGAACAGCGCCAACGAGACCGGCATCAAAAATGCGCTGGATGAAGCGGTCGTCCGGTACGTGAGGGAGCACCCGCTGGATGCAGCCATGCTGCAGCGCGACGGCCTGGATGCGCAGGCGTTCCACAAGCTGGACGAAATCCCCTTCGATTTCGAACGGCGGCGCCTGTCCATCGTCGTCGATTCGCCGGCGCGCCGGTTGATGATCGTCAAGGGCGCGCCCGAGGGCGTCTTTGCCGTCAGCACCGCGTATGAGGACGGCAGCCGCACGCTGCCGCTGGACGACGCCGGCCGCGCGAAAGTGGCGCAGACCTATCAGTCGCTCAGCGAGCAGGGCTATCGTGTGCTGGCCGTAGCCTGGCGCGAACTGCCGCCGGCGCCGGGTTACGCGTATAAAGTAGCCGACGAGAAAGAACTGACGCTGGCCGGGTTCGTAGCCTTCATCGACCCGCCGCTGGAGGATGCCGCCGCCGTGCTGAAGCAACTGGCCGACGACGGCGTGCGCGTGAAGATATTGACCGGCGACGGCGAGCTGGTCGCGCAGCATATCTGCAGGCAGGTCGGGCTGGATGTCGGGCGCATCGTGCTGGGAGAGGAAATCGCGCGCGCGACCGACGCCGCGCTGTCGCAACTGGCCGAGCGGGCCACCGTCTTCGCCCGCGTGGCGCCCGGCCAGAAGAATCGCATCATCATGGCGCTGAAGTCGCGCGGGCACGTCGTGGGGTACATGGGCGACGGCATCAACGACGCGCCTTCGCTGCACGACGCCGACGTGGGCATCTCCGTGTCCACGGCGGTCGATGTCGCCAAGGGCGCCGCCGATATCATCCTGCTCGAACGCAGCCTGCGCGTGCTGCACGCCGGTATCCTGGAAGGCCGCAAGGCGTTCGGCAATGTGATGAAGTACCTGCTGATGGGCACCAGTTCCAACTTCGGCAATGTGTTCAGCATGGCCGGCGCATCGCTGTTTCTGCCCTTTCTGCCCATGCTGCCCACCCAGATTCTGCTGAACAACTTCCTGTACGACCTGGCGCAGATCACCATCCCCAGCGACAACGTGGACGAGTCGTTCATGCACAAGCCGCGCAAGTGGAGCATCGGCATGATCCGCAACTTCATGCTGCTGATCGGGCCGATCAGCTCCGTCTACGATTTCATCACCTTCGCCGTCATGTTGTCCGTCTTCCACGCGAGCGAGGACGTGTTCCATACCGGCTGGTTTGTCGAATCGCTGGCGACGCAGACGCTGGTGCTGTTCGTCATCCGCACGGCGGGCAACCCGTTCCGCAGCCGCCCCAGCCGCCCGCTGACGCTGACCACGCTGGCAATCGTGCTGGTCGGCCTGGCCCTGCCCTTTACCCCGCTGGCGGGCGTGCTGGGCTTTACCCCGTTGCCTGCCGCATACTTTATCTTTCTGGTCGCCGCTACCAGCACCTATCTGGGGCTGGTCGAGATCGCCAAACGACGCCTGATGCGCCGAATGCTGGGCGACTGAGGGCCTGGTATAAACTGACCGGTGGCTCGAATTCAAACGTGCGCCACCAGCCAGGTTTACCATAGACCGCTATGACGAGCACCACCATCGCCTGTTTCATCACGCCGCACGGTTTCGGGCACGCCACGCGCGCCAGCGCCGTCATCGCCGCGGTGCAGCGCCGCGACCCAGCGGTGCGGTTCGAGTTGTTCACCAGCGCGCCGCGCTGGCTGTTCGAGCAGTCGCTGGACCAGCCGTTCGGCTACCATGAACTGGCCGCCGATATCGGCCTGGCGCAGCGCAACTCGCTGCACGAGGATATCCCCGAGACGGTGCGGCGGCTGGATGCCTTCCTGCCGTTCCGCCCCGCGCACGTCGAGACGCTGGCCCGCCAGGTCAACGCGCTGGGTTGCGCGATGGTGCTTTGCGACATCGCCCCGCTGGGCATCGCCGTGGCGCAGGCGGCCGGCCTGCCGAGTGTGCTGGTTGAGAACTTCACCTGGGACTGGATTTATGAAGGCTACGCGGAGTGTGCGCCCGTGTTGCGCCCGCACATCGAAACGTTGCGCGCCGTATTCGCTTCCGCAGACCGGCATGTGCAGACCGAACCGGTGTGCGCGTATACACGCAGTGACCTGCTGACGGCGCCGGTGTGCCGTTCGCTGCGCCTGGCCCCCAATCAAGTACGCGAGAAGCTGGACATCCCCGCCAGCGCGCCTGTGGTGCTGATTACGATGGGCGGTCTTTCATCCACCGACCAACACGCCTTTTTCGATCAACTGGCGGCCTGGCCGCAGTACCGCTTCGTCATACCGGGCGGCGACACAGCGGCGACTGCCGGCAACGTCCTGCGGCTGCCCAATCATTCGGCGTTTTACCACCCCGACATCATGCGCGCCGCCGATGCGGTGGTCGGCAAGACGGGTTACAGCACGGTCGCGGAAGCCTATCACGCCGGCCTGCCATATGGCTACGTCTCTCGCCCGCGCTTCCGCGAGTCGGGGGTGATGGAGCGCTATATCCAGGCGCACATGCGCGGGATCGCCTTCGGCGAGGAGGAGTTTCGCAGCGGCGCGTGGCTCAAGCGCCTGCCCGACCTGCTGGCGCTGGGGCGCATGGCACGCGATGCGCCGAATGGCGCCGAACAGATCGCGGACTTCCTGCTGAGCCTGCGCCAGTAACGCCAGCCCCGCGTGGAAGAGTTGGTGTGAACAGGCGGGTTCGTGGTCTGGCTGTCTTCTGCCTTGTCTCCTGGTACAGATCACCGCCGCCTGGCCCGCCAGCGATGCAGGGACTTCTCGCGGATGCCCAGGTCTTCGGCCATTTGGCGCACTGTCTGATCGCCGCCTTCGCTCAGCCACACCACTTCGTCTTTGAACTCACGCGTGAAACGTCTTCTTACTTGGCTCATTCCACTCGCCACTCGTCATAGACCCCTTATCTGGGTGTCACCAAGTGGGGTACGTATCACAAGATAACCGAGCAGGAGGCCAACGAGGACTTCACTGTGGAGACCCGCGGTGGGGTGCTCGGCGTCCGGGGTTAGGTCGTGAAGTAGCGTCTCTGAAGGCGCGGCCTCCCAGCCGCTCAACAGCGCCGCGTCCTATAACCACGACATCGCGGGCTGCCAGCCCGCGCCGGCGGATTCAGGCCAGCAGGCAGTACACGTCGGTGCGTACCCTGGCGGGGTCGTCGTCCCAGTCGCCGTACACTTCCCAGAAGGGACCGGCCGGGCGGCGCTCGTTGTCGGCGCACCACTTGTATATCGCGTCATAAGCTTTGCCCATCTGGTCGTACGGCCCGAAGTGCGCCGAGGTTGCTGCGGTTCCCGCCGGCGTGGTCGATGAAATGAGCGCGCCGGCGTTCTCGAACGGCGCGGCGACCTGCACGCCCACCTCAATCGGGCAGCCCTGCGGAGAGGCCAGCAGATTGACATCTGGCGCGCCCCAGTACACCACGACGTTCTGCCCGTTTTGCTTCACCAGACCCTTGCCCAGTTCGCTGTAGACCTGGTCGAACAGCATCCTGATTTCGTATGCCATCGCTCACTGCCCTCCATCGCATTGGGCAGCATCATCCATCATGACGGGTCGATGTTAATGGCAATGCAGCCTGCCGGAAAACGCCACAACTCCGAGTTCTGGCCGAACGAAGTCCGGCAGGGCTCGGAGTTGTGGCAAATCACCCCCCACACACGCAATCCACGTGAGTTGCTATAATCGCCCGCAGGCTGATCAGCCGACGACCACTATAACGATCCATGTTAGCGAACCGCCGCGACGATTGCAACGCCGCTTTTTTGCTCGCAGCAATTTTCCGTGCGGCCGCCATCACGGCTCGTTTCTGAACAAGTAACCGGGGAATCTTATGCCGCACATGTCGCATGATGCTATAAACACCGCCCACCTGCGGGCAACCCTGCGGGCATGGCTGGACAACGCGGGCAAGCGACCGGTCTGGCTGGCGCAGGAGGCCGGGTTGAACCCCAGCATTCTGTCGCGCTTCCTCAACCAGAAAACCCAGCTCGATCAGGTGTCCGCGCTGAAGCTATACAGGGCGCTCAAGCGCCGCATGACTTTGGCGGAACGGCAGGACTATCTGGAGGCGGCCGGGCTGCTCGATCTGGTTCACGACATCGTGGAACCACCGCCTGTCGACCTTCCGCCTTCGCAGCCGGGTGAACCTTATCACCCGCTCATGACCGGCATGGTATACATGCGCGCGGCCTACTCAGCGCCAAAGGCTGGAGTTGTTGACTTGTTTCTAGCCGCTGAGCGCGCCTTTGGTCCAGGCTCCACGAACGCCGCTTACGCCGCCACAGAAGCAGGCGTAGCGCTCTCGTTAATTGGCGACGTGGAGCGGGCAGAGAGCGAACTCATTCGCGTGGGGACGCAGTATGCAGACGTCATGGACATCCCTACGCAGGAGCACTATGCCTATGGGCGCGGTTGTCTGGAATTCGACCGCGCCAACCTCGATGCGGCGGATCGCTGGTTCCGGCAGAGCATTGCCATAGCGCAGCACGCTGGAGCGCCGGAACTGGTCGAGGAAAGTCTGGTGTATATGGTGCTCATCCCGCTGGAGATCGCCCGCAGCGCGCCGGACACACCCGGCCTGGGCGCGCGACTGGCCGAAGCCGACCGCTGGATGGAGCACATCATCCAGCGCGATACCGCGCGGGAGCCTGTCTGGTGGGGGAACTATCGTCACCGCGCCCTGCTCCGCCAGGCGCAGGGACGCCACGATGATGCGCAGAGTGACCGGCGTAACGCCCGCAAGTACATATCTCACGCAGTCAACCCGGGTCAGCACCACTTCCACATCGACCAGGCTGAACTGGCACTCGAACTCGGCGACACGGCTGCCGCCCGGCGTCTGGCTATACCCTCGCTCGAAGACTTCTCGGCGATGTATTATCCGAATGGCATGGCGCGCGCGACGCGCGTGCTGGCGACCGCGGCGCTGCAGGATGGCGATGACATCCAGGCGCTCGAACTAGCCCTTGCCGCCGCCTGCATCAACCCGTTCGGCACCTTTCAGGATCGCGCCAAACTGGACATGGTCATGCACGCCGCGTGCGAGGATGTGCGGCGCGAGTTATTGCCGAAAGACTATACCCGGCTGGTGAAAGACCTGCGTGCAAAGGCGGAGACGCGGCAGGGCGCGTTCGGCCCGCTATCCGCCGTCGTGCCCTCGCGCAAGACCGACCTCGACGCGGTGTTCGGCAGGATCGAGCGTTGAGGCAGCATTCACACCTCCGAGTTCTGCGAGAACTCGGAGGTGTTTGACACTCAACTCCCCTTGACGTACTTGTCGAACCACTGGATCGTGCGCTGCATGGCCAGGCCAAAGCCCTGGCTGATGTTGTGGTCGGAGCCGGGGTAGGTGTAAAGCTCCGCAGTCTGACCGGCGGCCTGCAATTGCTTGTACAGCGTTTCCGAAAATTCCGGCGGCACTTCCGTATCGGCCAGACCAGTGTGCAGTTGCAGCGGGCCGGACAGGTCGGCCAGGTATGAGTTGGCCGATATCGAGTTCCAGAAGGTCGGGTTCTGTTCGGGCGTGCCGTGCTGTTCGATCAGCGCGTTGCGCCAGCCGCGCGGCGCGCCGGGCGTGCCGGTGGCGGCGGCGGCCACCACAGCATCGCTGCGCGGATGCCGCCATTTGGTGAACAGGTCGGCGTATGATGCCACCACGCCGCCCCAGATGACGCCGGCCTTGATGTCCTTGCTGATGACCATGGCGCGCAGGGTGATGTAGCCGCCCATCGAGTGGCCCCACATGCCGATGCGGTTGGGGTCAGCCTGCGGGAATTGTTTCATCGAGGCCAGCGCGTTCAACACGTCCACCACGTAATCGGGTGTGCTGTACGCCCCGCGCGCCTCGCCTTCGGAACTGCCGTGCCCGCGGTAGTCGGACTTGAACACAATATAGCCGCTGCGCGCGATAGCATCGACATAAGCCACATAACGCTCCGTGGTGTGGTACAGCTTGGGCGGAATATAGCCGTGGTTGAAAATGATGGCCGGCCACCCGGTGGCGGGCTTCGGGCCGTTCGGGACGGTCAGCAGGCCATAGATTTTCAGCCCTTCCGACTGGTAGGAAGCGATATAACGGCTGTAGTTGACGCCGGGGGCCAGGGTTTGTTCGATGGCAAAGGGGCTGCCGAGGTACTGGCGCTGCCGCATCGCCTCGATGCTCATCGGGTCTGGCGCGGGCGTGGCCGTCGGCGCTGGTGCGGGCGTGGGCGTCTCGGTGGGCGCTAAGGTTGCTGTCGGTACGAGTGTCGGCACGCCGGTCGGAAGTGTCGTGGCGCTGGGAAGTGGAGTCGATGGAGCAGCGACAACAGCAGCCTGCGGCGCTGCTTCGGCGTTGCAGGCTGCGGTCAGCAGGGCAACGATGAGCGCCAGCGCGCTGGAAAGATGATGGACGCGGCGCATGCGCGGGACGGTCTGGGTACGGCTCCATCCGAACATATCCGCCTATTTTGGCATGCCCGAATGAATGCAATATGAATGCAGAAACCGTTCTGCGAGCGCCGGTCCTGTCGCGCGGGGAACGACGGCGGGCACCCAAAGTCATGCAGTACCGCGGCGGCATGATGTAATCCTGGATTCCCCGCTTTCGCGGGGAATGGCGACTGGTGTCGTCATGCCCGCGCAGGCGGGCCATCCAGGGCCATGCAGTACCGCGGCGGCATGATGTAATCCTGGATTCCCCGCTTTCGCGGGGAATGACGGACTTTAGC
>JAKALH010000049.1 GCA_021813225.1 Chloroflexota bacterium | reverse complement strand
ATCCATGACACCCTTATCGGGAAACGAGTCGATGTGCTCGATAAGGGCTGGGTGGAATTGCAGGATGTGATGGGTGACGACCTGGCGATCGTCAACGCAGCCAGAGCATCATTCCTGGGCGAGAGTAAAGGCTCGGACAAGGATAAGAAACTGCTGTTCTACATGATGCAGCATCACCACACCAGCCCTTTCGAGCAGGTGGAGTTCAAGTTTAGAGTGCGCGCGCCTGTCGTGACCTGGTGGCAGTGGGTACGACATCGCACCTGGTCATTTAACGCCCAGTCGGGCCGTTACGTTGCCTTTGAAGAGGAAGACTTCTACACTCCCGCCGTCTGGCGCAAACAATCGCCATCCAACAAGCAGGCCAGTCTGGGCGAACTGACGCCGGAGCAGGCAGCCCCGCTCTTCAAGGCTTTGGAAGAGCACTATCGGCGTGGCTATGAGCTATATGCACAGGCGCTCAACATGGGCGTTGCGCGCGAGTTGGCGCGGGTTTTCCTGCCCGGCTTCTCGGTGTACTACACGTGGGTATGCAAAGTCGATGCGCATAACCTGATGCACTTCCTGAGCCTTCGGATGGCTGCGGACGCGCAGTACGAGATCAGGGTGTACGCTCAGGCCATCTATCAGCACTTCTTTAAACCTATCCTGCCGTGGACTTCCGAGGCTTTCGAGAAATATGAGTTGTCGCAGGACGAGCAGTGAGATTATGGACAGCATGGCATGCTGTTGCCCCGCCATGCCATGCTGTCAATGTCAGTAGTACAGGCCCCAGTTGGCTGCGGCCTGATCATCCATCATCGTCGGGTCCCACATCTCCAGTCCCATGGTTACGCGGGCGACACGCTCCGTCACTTCCTGGGTTTTCTGCCTGACCTGTTCAATCAGCGCCGGGCCGTACGGGCAGAATGGCGTGGTCAGAATCATCGTAATGTCGACGTTCCCCGGCGTCCAATCGAACTTCCGTATCAAACCCAGCTCGATGACGCTCATGCCCAGTTCAGGATCGAAAACCTCACGCAATGCTTCACGCGCCTTATTCTCCAGCTCGATGATATCAACGGTGCCCTCAACCGGCATATTTTCTGCGGCTGCTGATGCCGCTGTATTTGCAGTTTTATTTTCAGCCATTCCTGACCTCCACCATATACAATCCGAATCGCAGATCACATGCTTCTGCTGCCCATTGTCTCAATTATGCGCTGCGCCCTTCCGGCAGGATCGAAGGTGGCAGGCACGATCCGCGCTCAGGCTTGCATTATACTGTGCAGGCATTGCAGCACCGTGATGCCGCAGCTTTAGCAGTCTTAAGGCCATTGGTGCTGGTATATAATGCCGCCGATTCCGTTGAAGGCAGGATATTCCCATAAATGCGCGAACGCAACCTCATAACATTAGTCATCATCATCGTCATTGCGCTGTTCTCAGCATTGATTGTCGCCCCAATTCAAAAGCCTCCTTTCATCGAGAGTCTGGTTTTCTGGCAGGATCCACGCGGGCGCGATCTGCAAATCAAGCAAGGCCTTGATCTGAAAGGCGGCCTGCAAGTGCTGCTGTCTGCTGATGTGAAACCAGGCAGCAGCATCGTTTCGGGCACGCTGGAGTCAGCGCGAGCCATTATTGAGAACCGCGTCAACGGCACGGGAATCAGTGAAGCGAGCGTACAGTTGCAGGGCAGCGACCGCATCCTGGTGGAATTGCCCGGCGTGACAGACCGGCAGTTAGCCATCGATCTGATTAAGCGCACAGGACAACTGGAATTCGTCGATGGCGGCCCTACCCCGCCAGCCACCGGGACGATGATTTCGACTACCTACGGCATTGATCAACGCCTGCTCTATCCACAGACTGCCGCGGTTGGAAAACCCATTCTGACCTCAACGCAGACTTTAACATCCGCCGGCAAAATTTATGACACTGCGTTCACGGGCGAGATATTGCAGAATAACAGCCGCGCAGACTCTCAGACCGGTCAAATCGTAGTCCTGTTCTCCATCAAGCCGGCAGCGCAGCAGTATTTCAAAGAATACACATCGAAGAAGATCGGCCAACCACTGTGTATCGTGCTGGACTCGCAGGTGCTGTCATGTCCTGTCATCCAGGCGGTACTGACTGAAGGCGGCCAGATCAGCGGGAACTTCACAGCCGCTGAGGCGCGCAACCTGGCCATCACGCTGAACTACGGCTCGCTGCCCATTCCGCTTAAGATCGAGACGGTGCGCGACGTCGGCGCCACACTGGGAGCCGATTCCGTGCGCCGCAGCATCATCGCCGGTGTCATTGGTTTATCGGTGCTGCTGCTGTTCATGCTGCTGTACTACCGGCTGCCCGGCCTGCTATCGGGTCTGTCTTTGCTCTTCTTCGCAGTTACCACGCTGGCGGTGTACGTCCTGCTTCCGGTGACACTCACCCTTCCGGGCATTGCGGGATTTCTGTTGTCCATTGCGACAGCGGTCGACGCAAACATACTGATATTCGAGCGCTTTAAGGAGGAATTACGCGGCGGGCGCACCTTGCGCGGCGCCGTCGAAGCAGGCTTCCAGCGCGCCTGGCCGTCGATACGCGATTCCAACTTAAGCACACTCATCACCTGTGTCATCCTGTTCATGTTCGGCAACACTTTCGGCGCCAGCGCCGTCAAAGGTTTTGCCTTCACACTGATTCTGGGTATCCTGGTCAGCCTGTTCTCGGCCATGGTCGTCACTCGCACATTCATGAGGCTGGTGTTCTCGCAACCCAGCGAGACCATCGAGAAGAATAAGGCGCTGCTGGGGGTCTGAATTCCATGTATCACATCGTGCGCAACCGCGCTATCTACTTCCTGATCTCCCTGGCAGTCATATTGCCGGGGCTGGGTTTCATGGTCTATAACACCGTAACTTTATCCAGCCACACACCCTGGCATCTCAGCGTCGACTTCCGCCAGGGCAGTATCTTCGATATCAAGTTCAACGAGACCGTTACTGAGGACGCCATCCGCAACGTGTTCGAACAGTTCGGCCTGAGCAACCCATCTATATCGAAACTGGGCGCCGACAGCGATAACCTGTGGCAGGTGCGTACCGACTTCCTGCAAGGCGACAAGACGCAGGCGCTCTTAGACGCGCTGAATAAGCAGGTGGGCGCACTGGATCAGAAGCAGTCCAGTGTGTCGTCCGTCAGCGCGAAAGTGGCGAGTGAAGTCACGCGGGCAGCTATCCTGGCAGTCATTGCGGCAACGGTTGCCATCCTGCTGTTCATCTGGTACACCTTCCGCAAAGCGCCGAATGCCATCCGCTACAGCGTGTGCGCTATCGTCGCGATGATTCACGATGTGCTGGTAGCCGGCGGCTTGACAGCGATTTTCAGCACACTGTTCAAATGGGAGATCGACGCCCTCTTCCTCACTGCGATGCTGACGGTGATTGGATTCTCCGTCCAGGATACGATCGTCGTGTATGACCGCATCCGCGAGAATCTCGTGCGCCACCGGGGTGAGCCATTCGAGGATGTCGTATCGAGGAGCCTCATTGAAACCCTGCACCGGTCGTTAACAATCTCGTTGACGAATATCTTTGTCATGACTGCGCTGCTGTTATTTGGCGGTGCCAGCATCAAGCAATTTGTGGCGGTTCTGCTGATTGGCCTGGTGAGCGGTACCTATTCGTCCATCTTCAATGCGGTGCCGCTTGTAGTCGCCTGGGAGGAGCGCGACCTGTTAGGGCTACGCGCTTTGCGCAGCAGGGCCATGCCTGCTAAGTAGCCCTGCCGCGTGGCTCTAACCCATCAGTCAGGCAGTGAATCACAGGGCCATCAGGGATCAGCGCCGTGGACGCAGAAACTGAAACAATGGATGGTGAAGGTGGCTGCGTTCACACCATCCATACCGAGTTAAGACGTTTCTTTGCCGGACACTTGTCCGGGGGCAGCCAGAACACAGTACTGGTCGTCGCCGTATCAGGGGGCACAGACTCTCTGTGCCTGGCAGACGCCCTGATCACATTGAAAGATGAACTGGGCGTTGAACCCATCATCGCGCATCTGAACCACGGCTTGCGCGGACAGGCGGCGATTGATGACGCCGAGTTTGTGCGTTCGTTTGCCGAACAACACCAGGCGCGCTGCATCATCTGCGCTGCCGATGTGAGAAGCCTGGCAACCGATCAACACCTGTCGATCGAAGCCGCTGCCAGGACAGCGCGCTACCGCTTTCTGGAGGATACCTGCATCGCCGCTGGCGCGTCTTTCGTCGCCGTCGCCCACAATTCCGACGATCAGGTTGAAACGGTATTGCTCCGTCTGATTAGAGGCAGCGGTATCAGCGGCCTTCAGGGCATGCGGAGCGCAAGTCCGCTGCAGACCGCGAAAGCATCTGGCCGCGCGCCAATCATGCTGCTGCGCCCTCTTCTTGGCATCAGCCGCGCAACGACTGCCTGCTATTGCGTTGCCAGGCAATTAAAACCCCGGCATGACGAGACGAACGACGAGCTACATCATACGCGCAATCGCATCCGCCATGAGCTGTTGCCGCTCCTGAGGCAATACAACGCAGGTATCTCAACAGTGTTGCGTCGCCTGGCCGAAACCGCAGCCACCGACATGGAAGTCGTCGAATACGCTACGCACAAAACGATCTCCGCGTTGTTGGTCAAGGGAAGCCTCGAGGAGCTGATTCTGGATCGCACTGTCTGGCGGGAACTGCCTGTCGGCCTGCAACGCACAGTCCTGCGCGAATGCGTCAGGAGAATTGCGGGGGATGTGACCAACCTGAAGTATGCGGGCATCGAGGAGGCGCGCGATGTGCTGAACAGTGCCGCGGCATCCGGGCAGATTGCGATTCTGGCTACCGTGCGCATCCACGTCAACCCCTCCCGCTTCTGGTTCGAGAAGGTATGATGTGACCTTCTATAATTCAACGTAATGGCTGAGCCTAAGGAGCCACTGACCGAACGCGAACTGGAGATTGTGCGCCTGGTGAGCACCGGCGCCGGCAATAAGGAAATCGCCGCTCGACTCGTCCTCAGTCCCAATACTGTTAAAGTTCACCTGCGCAATATCTTCACCAAGCTGGAGGCGACCTCACGAACTGAAGTCAGTATGATCGCCTTCCGGAATGGTTGGGTTGTGGTGGATAAGCCACAGGAAGTAAGCGCAGCACCTCAAGTAGTTGACGTGGAAGTTGTGTCAGGCGCACACTCAGCGCCGAATCACAAACAGGGTGAACCAGATGCAGGCGGTTGGTCTGAAGAGAACCCGACAGTAACACAAGCCGGCGAAATCGTCACAGAGCGGGTAAATAATTTACCCGTTGTCGTGCCCGTGGCGCCCAACCCGGAGCCGCTGCCACAGCAGAGCCGCTGGAAAAAGGTTATGCTGGCCGGCGCTACGCTGCTGACACTGCTTCTGGTGGCACTGCTCGTGCCTGCAAACCGCAGCGACACTTCGGCAGGTTTCGATCCCCTGCGGATCGTACCCAGCCAGGCGAGAACCGGGCTTTTATCGAAGGGTGAAGCATCACGCTGGTATCTGCGCGCGCCAATGCCCACCTCGCGCGCGCGCAGTTCAGCAGTGGCCGTCGGCAACCAGATCTATCTCATCGGCGGTGAGGTCAACCAGACGATTTCCGGCGATGTGCTGCGCTATGAACTTACATCGAATACCTGGACACTGTTGAATACACCGAAGACTACTCCAGTTGCCAATGCTGGTGCTGCGGCTGTGGGAAAACTCATCTACGTGACCGGCGGCACTGATAACACCGGCAATCCGACGGCGGTGGTCGAAGCCTATGACACAACCAATGGTACCTGGCGGTCAATGCAGGCATTGCCCTTACCGCTGGCCGGCCATGCCGCAGTTGCTGATGGCAAGACGATCTATATCTTCGGCGGAAGCTCCAGGACAGGAATTACAGATAACACCTTTGCTTACGACACAGAGACGAACCGCTGGAGTCAGCAGGCAGCCATGCCCGTTCCGCGCAGCCTGGCTGCCGCGGAGGTTCTCGGCGACCGCATCTACGTCATAGGTGGCTATCACGATGGGAGGGAACTATCAACCTGTGAATACTACATCCCATCGTCCCAGGTCTGGGGGACCTGCGCCCCCCTCACCGTCCCGCGCAGCAGCCTGGGCCTGGCGCGGGTCGGTTCCAGCCTGTTTGCCATCGGCGGCGGCGTTACCGGCTTTATCGGCTTCAACGAACGGTACGACCCGGCCAGCAATCGCTGGACGGCGCTCGAAACGCCGATCACGGGGGACTGGCAGAGTATCGCTGTTGTCTCGCTGCCGACTGAATTCTATGTATTCGGCGGATACAGCAACGGCGAGCGCCTGGCATTCAGCTACGTTTACGAAGTCTTCACCAATCGGGTGTACGTTCCGGCTTTCCTGTCCGCTGATCCTGGAAATCGCAAGCCATAAGCACAGGTCATGCAGCCATTTGTTTCTGTGAGATGAACTGGCGGTCATACAGGTCTCGGTAAATGCCGCGCAGGCTAAGCAATTCCGCATGCGAACCCTGCTCGGCGATCCTACCATCGTCAACGACATAGATGCGTGTCGCATGGCGAACGGTGCTGAGCCGGTGTGCAATCACAATCGATGTGCGGCCTTTCAGCAGACGTTCCAGAGCATCCTGAATCAGGGCTTCCGTCACGGTATCAACACTCGACGTCGCTTCGTCCATGATCAGGATACGCGGGTCGACCAGCACGGCACGCGCAATGCAGATGAGCTGGCGCTGCCCCACCGACAGATTCACCCCGCCTTCCATGATACGTGTATCGTAACCTTCCGGCAACAACTCGATGAAGTTATCGGCATTAGCCAGACTTGCAGCGGCGCGCACTTCATCGTCGCTCGCATCGGGCTTTCCGAACCGGATGTTGTCGCTTATAGTCCCCCCAAAGAGAAAGGGGTCCTGCGGAACGATACCCATGTGCTTGTGGTAACTCACCTGCGTGATGTCGCGCACGTCACGGCCGTCGATAAGAACTGCACCCTTCGTTGTATCGTAGAACCGTCCGATCAGGTTGGCGATGGACGATTTACCGGCTCCGGTCGGGCCGACCAGCGCGATCACATCGCCAGGCTCAATATGCAGGTTGACATCGTGTAGAATCTCCCGCTCTTTGTTGTAGCTGAATGACACATCGCGAAGTTCAATCTCGCCATCAATCGTGTCAATTCCCGTCGCACCAGGCCGGTCGACTACTTCGGGCCGTGTGTCCAGCAGCTCCAGCACCCGCTCGCCGCCGGCTGTTGCCGCCTGCAATGTGTTGAATAACTGGCTGAGGTCGCGAATCGGATCGAAGAATCGGCTGACGTATGCCAGAAAGGCGACAACGACGCCGATTGTGGCCAGCCCCTGCGCGACCATGATGCCGCCTGCCCACAGTACTACGCATGTTGCCGTAATACTCAGTATGTCGACGGAGGGCAGGAAGATGAACGACAACGTGGTCGCAGTGATATTGACATCGCGGTTGGCACGATTGATCTTCTCAAAGCGATCATGGGTATTCTCTTCCTGAGCAAAAGCCTGTATCACACGCATGCCGGTGATGTTCTCGGCGAGGTCCCCGACGACGGCGCCAAGTTTCTCGCGCGTCTGTCGAAACGCGACGCGCGCATGCTTACTGAAAATCATGGTCGCGGCAGCCATGATCGGGATAATGCAGAAAGTCAGCAACGCCAGGCGCGTTTCCATAGCCAGCATGACGACGATTGTGCCGATCAGCGTTACGCTGTCGCCCAGCATGGTCACCAGCCCCTGCGACAACAGGTCGTTGATGACCGATACATCGTTGACAACGCGCGAGATCGTGACGCCGATGATCGTGCGGTCATGGTAGGCCACGGAAAGCGCCTGCAGGTGATTGAACAGCCGGCCGCGTAATGTGAACAGGACCTGTTGTCCGATCCACGACAGCACATAGTCGCGGACGGCGGAAGCAAGGTAGCCAAAACTGATCGTGCCAGCCAGCAGGATAGATGTCCCGATCAGACCATGCATGTCACCCTGAGTGATGTTCTGGTCAAACGCCACTTTCATCAGATAAGGGGCGACCAGTTGCGCGCCGGCGGCGACCATCATCAGGGCCATAGCAATAACAAGTTGCAGGCCATGGGGCGTGACGAATTGCATCAATCGAAGCAGCACGCGCCCGCTGATCCTTGCGTCGCTGCCTGTGCCGAAGGAACTCAATACCCCGCCCGGCCCCCCTGCCCCGCCGCCACCGACACTGAAGCTCATCTTGCCACCTCCGCAACCAGCGATGGCAATACGCTCATTTGTTCCTGCGGGCGCAACTGTTTCTGATAAATTTCAGCGTACAAACCGCTCGTTCGCATCAGCTCATCATGCGCCGTATGTTGCGCTGTGTGTCTGCCGCTGGCCACGATCTGTCCTTTGTTCAACAGAATGACCAGGTCCGCCTGGCGCACTGTGCTGAGGCGCTGCGCAATAACAAACGATGTTCGCCCTTTCATCAATTTGTGCAGTGCTGACTGAATCAGGGCTTCAGTCTCCGTATCAACACTGGATGTTGCATCGTCCAGAATCAGGATGCGCGGGTTCATGAGGATCGCGCGCGCTATCGCGATGCGCTGTTTCTGCCCACCCGACAGGGTCACGCCGCGTTCGCCAACCCGCGTGACATACTGCTGGGGCAGTTGCATGATGAATTCATGCGCTGAAGCAGCTTTCGCGGCAGCAACGACTTCCTCGTCGCTGGCCGCCGGACGACCAAATGCGATATTTGCCCTGACAGTGCTGGCAAACAGCGTCGTATCCTGCAGCACAATTCCAATCTGCTCACGCAATGAGTTAACAGTGACCTCGCGGATATCATGACCGTCGATCAATACCTTACCGGCAGTCGGATCGTAAAACCGCGGAATCAGGCTGGTGACTGAACTCTTCCCTGAGCCGGTTGTGCCCAGCAGCGCCACAATCTGTCCCGGTTGCACGTCAAGGACAATATCGTTCAGCACTTGGTGCCGGCCAAAATAGGCAAATGAAACATGCTCAAACTGCACTCTGCCCTGTATGGGACCGATGGGCTGCGCCCCAACTGAGTCCCTTACATCGGATTGCGCATCGAGAATCTCGAATATACGATCGCCTGAGGCGGCGGCCTGAGCGATCGCGCCCAGCACCATGCCCAACCGGCGGATCGGCAACAGCAACTGGCCGACATAGGTTGTGAATGCCACGAGCTGGCCCAGGGTCAACTGGTTGTTAATGACCAGATATCCGCCATACAGGAGCACGATAATGCTGCCCACGCTGGCAATGAACTGCAGCAGAGGCAGGTTCGTGGTCTGCATCCGCGCCGCCCTCAGGTTCAGCTTCAGCAGAGCGTCATTAGCATTATCGAAGCGCGCGATTTCGTTTTGCTCCTGAGCAAAACCCTTCACGATACGGGCACCACGCAGGTTTTGATCCAGTTGCGTGGTTACCGTGTCCACCTGTTTTTGTATTACGCGCGAAAGCGGACGAAAGCGCACACCAAAATTGATGGCGGTATACACCAGGAATGGCACGGTAAGCAGGATCAGCGCCGCCAGCTTGAGATTGATCAGCGACATTGACACAGCGATACCTGCTACCAATGTGATCGTTTCCACCACACGCAATACAGCGCGGCCAGTCAGAAACCGGATACGGTCGACATCGCTGATCGCCCGTGTCAATAACTGGCCTGTTTCGGCGCGGTCATGATAGCTGAACGAGAGCGATTGCAGCTTGTCATGGATGGCATTCCTCAGGTCATAGGCCACATTCTGCGACGCGACCTCTGTCCAGCGACCATTAAGGAAGGTGAACAGTCCTTTGATGAGTGCAATCAACAACAGCAGTGCGCTGCCACGCCCGATAGCCGACAAATCGCCGGTACGTATGCCGGAGTCGACGATGTACTGTATGGTCAGCGGAACCGCCAGCGTGATCCCGTTAGTCAGCATGAGCAGGATGTAGGAACCGGCCACATACTTCCAGTATGGACGCAGGTAACTCATGCAGCGCCAGAGCGTCTTGAGTGCCGGCTGTACATCTTCTTTCTTCCTCGGCATCCTGGCATCACGCATCTTTATCGACCTCCAATGCCGCCTGAATTTCCCGCATAGCCTGATGGATGCAGCCAAGTTTCTCCGGCGATAAAGACTTGAGCTTCTCGCGTAATAGCGGTATCCCCCCCAGAACTACTGAGTTTGCCATGGTGACGCCATCAGGCGTCAATGCCACGATTACCGACCGGCTATCTGTCTGTGAGCGGGATCGTGTTACGTAGCCATCGCGCTCCAGGTTCGAAATCAGTTCGGAAGTACTGCTGTCATTTATGTACAGATAATCGCGACACTGACTGATGGTTAACGGACCCGCATCAAGCAGGTAACGAAGTATGGATACGGCTCTACCGCTTAAGCCTTCTCCCCGCATCTTGCGGCCATACTGGCGCAGATAACGATATACCGTCAGAAAGCTCTGGATGGTTTCCTGATAACTGGCAATAGTTTTTGCACCCACGATTCACCTGATATTTCGGTTACGAATATTTCGGTTACGCGGTAACTGTACGTCGTTTTCATGATTTGTAAAGGGTGTGGGTGCATGAAACGAAAAAGCCAGCCCTGTCCTGCTGTACATGGGCTGGTGCGCCTGGTTCCCCTTGGCTCAGGCCTTACTAGTTTGCGCACGAACCATCGCGCCGGTGCAGATGCCGTGCCCCGCTTACGAGTTGAGATATTTATTGAAAAAGTCGATGGATTTGTGCCCACCCCACGAGTGCTCACCGGGGAACAGGTCGAGTTCGAGATGTTCAGGCGCGCCAGCGGCCTGATAAATCGTCTCAACCTGCCGGTAACAGCGCATGGCGGTGTCAATCAGGAATGTGGTGTCGTAAATGCCGATGTCAACCAGTAAAGGTCGCGGCGCAAGCAAGCCTTGCAGGTCAGGCAGATCGACCAACTTAAATAACCCCGGCGCCACCTGCATACCGCAGTAGTTCAGGTCGCGCATTCCGAAGTATGCCCACAGGTCGCTGTAGCAGATGATTTCCGCTGCCTTGAACCGGTCGTCGCACAATGCCGACCAGAGTGTCATCGTCCCGCCGCCGCTGAGGCCCATCACACCAAGCCTGGCGGGATCGACGTGCGGCAACGAACACGCGAAATCGGTCGCTGCCATGCCATGCGCAACATTGATGGAAAGGGATGTCATGCCCAGCATGGTGGCGTGCAGGTAATACAGGTTGCACCAGTCTCGCCCGCCATTATGAGTGTGGAAATGGGGTTTGACGCTTTCGCTGCGCTCTCCCATACCGATCCAATCAATGGCATAGGTGATGAAGCCGGCTTGCGCCATCCGGCGTCCGTAGTCATA
>JAKALH010000526.1 GCA_021813225.1 Chloroflexota bacterium | reverse complement strand
CGCGCGCCACATCGGCTACGCTTTCCCGTTTGCCCAGTTGAATCTCGTCCGGGGCGATATACAGGGCATAGCCGCCCAGATGCTGCATGCCCACCTCGAACGATACGCGCGTGCGCAACGAGGGCTTGGTGAACACCATGCCCAGCGTCTTGTTTTTCAATACAGGCTGGTTGCCGCCTGCAGACCACTCCTGCTTCAGTCGAACGGCCAGTGCCAGCAAATCGGTCAGCTCCTCTGCGGTGAGGTCTGCGAGTGACAGGAAGTCCTGCTTTGTATGCATAACAGAATTCTAACCTAGACGTTCCGGCGCTGGAAATCTGGTAATCTCTATACTTACATCATGAGACGTATCGCCGGCCTGGCCCTGGTCATCGCACTGTCGATATTCGCCGCATTTGTAGAATCTTTTCGCAACAATCTGTGGATCGGCTACCGGGGATACGAAAGCCCGTACCTGGGCGATCTGCCGGTCGGCGCAGCGCGGCCGGCGGCGTCGCAGCGCGTGATCATTGTGCTGGTTCGCGGCTTGCGGCTGGACGAAGCCCGCGCGATGCCGGCGCTGAACGACCTGCGCAATAAAGGCAGCGCCCTGACCGTTCAGCACGAACCGCCGGCGTACCGGGCGCCGGCGTGGGCCACACTCGTCTCCGGGGCAGGGGCGGAGATACACGGCGTCACCACCAACAACAGCCTGCGCGCGCCGCAATACAGCTCGCTGATCCACCTGGCGCAGAGCGCCGGACTGGCCGTCTCGGCAGTCGGCTCGCAGTCGCTGGCCGATACGATGGGCAGCGATGCTCAACGATTCGAGGTTGTGAATAACACGGATGTGGCGCAGCGCGACGATGATGCCGTGCGGCTGGGGCTTGATGTCATCAATGACACGGCCAGCCCGCCTCGCCTGGTGCTGATCGAACTAACAGCGATTGAAGAGACGTTGAAGAGTATGCCGGGCGATACCGCGGCCGCCATCAAGTTGACGGATGCGCGCATCAAGACGCTGGCTGAACATATCGATCTTGCTTCCAGTACGCTGATAATCCTCGCCGACCGGGGTATATCCAGTCAGGGCAGCGCCGGCGGCGCGGAGTCGGACATCGGGGTCACACCATTGGTGATGGTGGGCACCGGCGTGCATCCAGGCGTTACGCAACTGGTGCAGGCGACTGATATCGCCCCGACTGTTGCGGCGCTATTGGGAATTCCATTGCCGGCACAGGCGCAGGGCAAACCAATACTGGCGGCGCTGGCGATGCCGGCGACAGCGACCATCGCCCCCCCGATGGCGAACAGCGCGGACGTCACCGCAACGGTTGTCGCTTCGCCGACCCTGGCGCCCCTGCCGGCGTTACTGTGGTCGTCGGCATTGCAATTGACGACCTTCTACGAGAGCTGGAGCCAGATCGTCCACCAGCCGCGTTTCGCATCCGAACTCCTGCGCGCCGCCGAGACAGACATTCAAGCCGGTAAGGTACAGGCTTACGAACGGTTTTACAGCAGTGTCACAGCGCGCGCAGACGATCTGCGCATGGCCAGACTGAATACGGAGCGCATGCAGCGCCTGCCCATCATCGTGGGGGCGGCGCTGTTGATCGTCGCGTTGATCGGGGTCGTGCTCAGCGGACGGCGCTGGCAACCGTTTGCAGGAGCGCTGCTCTACGCGGCAATCTGGTTCGGCATATTCAATTACGTGCGCGATTATCGCTTCAGCCTGTCGATGTTCAGGAACAGCGACCCGACGCAATTCATCGCCGCGGTGGCGCGCGACAGCGCCATCCTCACCACGACGATCAGCATTCTGATCGCGTTGATGACGGGACGGCATGAGGACGGTCTGGAGGCAATCACGACGGTGATGAATACCCTGCTGCTGATTGTGTGCATCCAACTGGCGCAGGCGGTGTGGTTCTATTTCCAGTGGGGCAACAGCTTCACATGGGCTTTGCCCGATTCATCACAACTGGTAGCGGCGCTGGTTGCGCTCACACAGATCAGTGCGCTATCGATTCGCGTAGTGCCGGAGTTGCCCAGTCTGCCGATGCCGCTGATCATCGCATTTCTGGCTTTGTTGATTTACAGCCTGGTCAAGCAGAAGGAGCAGGCCGAGCGCTACCGCCGCCTGCGTTGACCGCGCGGCATGTACCGCGGTTAGAATACGCCGAAATGAGTTCCCGATCACGGACTTGCACAAGGACAAACAGATGAGCCAGTCGCCCGCTCCAACCGAACACCCGGATTACGGCATCGATGCCCCCAAAGACCTGCGCCGCAACACGCTGTATGGCGCGGGTGGTATCGCAATGGGGATCATCCTCTTCCTGCTTTCGGAGGGGGGTGCTCTCGGCATCTTCTTTGCAGTGATCAGCTTCATCAGCGGCATCGTGCTGCTGATCAATGTCGCGGTCGCTTATCGCGGCAGCAAGGTCGGCAAATTGCGCCTGCGCGATAAGGTGCTTGGCACTATGGCGTGGCGCGGCGACGAGCGCGTGCTGGACATCGGCTGCGGCAACGGCCTGCTGGTCATCGGCGCGGCAAAACATCTGACGACAGGCCGCGCAATCGGTATCGATATGTGGCAGGACTACAGCGGGCCTGGCAACGGCACGGCCACCGCGCTGCAC
>JAKALH010000048.1 GCA_021813225.1 Chloroflexota bacterium | reverse complement strand
CGTGTCTGCGCGCGCGGAATACCGCCGACCGTGCTAGAATATATGTTCTAGACACAATCATGGGGGCGGGCTGTGTCCCGCCCTTTTCAGCGGGAGAAAGTTGATGACAGAAGCGACCAGTGAAACGCAGGTGAAGCCGGGCGGCGCGTACGGGGCCGAGCAGATCCAGGTGATGGAGGGCATCGAGCACATCCGCAAGCGCCCCGGCATGTATGTGGGCGGCAAGGACAGCAAGGCCATGCACCACCTGATCTATGAGGTGGTGGACAACAGCATCGACGAAGTGCTGGCCGGCGCGTGCGACCGCATCGAGATTGCCATCCACGCCGACGAGAGCGTCACCGTCACCGACAACGGGCGCGGCATCCCCACCGACCTGCATCCTACCTTCCGCAACAAGCAGGGCGAGCGCGTCAGCACACTGGAAGTGGTGATGACCAACCTGAACGCCGGCGGCAAGTTCGGTTCCGGCGCGTACACCGTATCCGGCGGACTGCACGGCGTGGGCGTCAAGGCCGTCAACGCGCTGTCGTCGCATTGCGAAGTGGAAGTGCACCGCGACGGCAAAATCTACCGCCAGACCTACAAGGAAGGCAGGCCGAACGCGCCCGTGCAGGCGACCGGCAAAACGAAGCCTAACGACACCGGCACCACCACCACCTTCCTGCGCGACGCGACTATCTTCACCGAGGACAACAGCTTCAAGTTCGACCTGCTGGTGCAGCGCTTCCGCGAGATGGCCTTCATCACGCGCGGCGTCACCATTATCTTCAAGGATGAGCGCGACGACGGGCGCGAGATGACTTTCTACTTCGAGGACGGCATCAGCGCGTTCGTGCGCTACCTGAACCGCAACAAGGACGCCCTGCACGGCGTCATCTCGTCCGATAAGAAGGTGGGCAACATCGGCGTGGAAGTGGCGCTGCAATACACCGACGCCACCGCGTCCAGCGAGTTCTACTTCGCCAACACCATCAACACCCCCGACGGCGGCACGCACCAGACCGGCTTCCGCAGCGCCCTCACGCGCAGCCTGAACGACTACGCGCGCAAGGCCAACATCCTGAAAGAGAAGGACGGCAACCTGGACAGCAAGGACACGCTGGAAGGGCTGACCGCCATCGTCAGCATCAAGCACCCCGAGCCGCAGTTCGAGTCGCAGACCAAGGTCAAGCTGATGAACACCGACGCTAAGACGGCGGTCGATTCGGTGGTGCGCGAGGCGATGACGCAGTTTCTGGAGGAGAACCCGCGCGAGGCCAGGCAGATTATCGAGAAGTGCCTCGTGTCGCAGCGCGCGCGCGAAGCGGCCAAGGCAGCCAGCGAACTGGTGCGCCGCAAGAGCGCCCTGGAGAGCGGCACGCTGCCCGGCAAACTGGCCGACTGCTCCGAGCGCGATCCCGCCAAGTGCGAACTGTACATCGTCGAGGGCGACTCGGCCGGCGGCAGCGCCAAACAGGGCCGCGACCGCCACTTCCAGGCCATCCTGCCCCTGCGCGGCAAGATCATGAACACCGAGCGCGCGCGCCTGGACAAGATACTCGGCTCTGAGGAGATCAAGGCGCTCATCTCCGCCATGGGCACCGGCGTGGGCGATATGTTCACGCTGGAGAACCGCCGCTACGACCGCTGCGTGATCATGACCGACGCCGACGTAGACGGCAGCCACATCCGCACGTTATTATTGACGTTCTTCTTCCGCTACATGCCGCAACTGGTGGAGGGCGGGCATCTGTACATCGCGCAGCCGCCGCTGTACCGCATCGAGGCCAAGCGCGCCAAAGAGACGCGCTACGCCTACACCGAAGCCGAACGCGACGGCATCATGACTGAGTTGAAGAAGAAAGGGCTGGACACCAGCGACACCAAACAGGTCGTTCTGTCGCGCTACAAGGGCCTGGGCGAGATGAACCCGGAGCAATTGTGGGAGACCACCATGGACCCGCAGAAGCGCACCATGCTGAAGGTGACCGTCGATGACGCTGCCGAGGCCGACCGCACCTTCGACATGCTGATGGGTAACGCCGTGCCCCCGCGCCGCAAGTTCATCACCACCCACGCCAAGGACGTGCGGAACCTGGACGTGTGAGGGAGAACGGAGGCTAGAGGCAAGAAGCTAGAGACAAGAAGTCAGAGGGCAGAAGTCAGAAGTAGCTGAACATCCCCGGAGTCTGAAGTCGAGCGGTGCTTGACGGGATTCCGGGGATGTTTTTTGTTCCGGGGGATTTTCGGATTTCTGGTTATGATATCCGCACCGCAGTGCGATGTGAATATATCTTTTAGTGTCTGCACAGGAGTAAGCAAGTGAATCAGCATCTATCGGAACCAGAACTGAACGCCGGACTTGAAACCATCCGCCGCTCGCCGAAGGACGCGGGCACGCTTGAGATGATCGTCATCCGGCCGCGCGACCAGGAACGGCGCGTGCTGGACGAGTGCGAGGTGAGCGGCCGGCTGGGCGTGCACGGCGATCTGTGGGCTAATAGCTGGACTAAAGTGCCGCCCGGCGGTGCGCCGAATTTCGACATTCAGGTCACCCTGATGAACAGCCGTTGCATCGCGCTGCTGGCACAGGACAAGTCGCGCTGGCCGTTAGCCGGCGACCAACTGTACGTGGATATGGACCTGAGCGCGAACAACCTGCCACCCGGCCAGCGTCTGGCGATAGGCTCGGTCATTCTGGAAATCACCGCTATACCGCACACGGGCTGCGCGCTGTTCGTGGAGCGCTTCGGCAAGGAGGCCGCCGTGTGGGTGAACTCGCCGGTCGGCAAGCAGCTTCACCTGCGCGGGATTTACGCTAAGGTCGTGCAGGATGGGCGGGTGAAGGCGGGAGATGTGATCAGGAAGGTAGCAGAAAAGCTGGTATTAAATCAAACTCCCTAAGTACCGATATACACAAGCGACTTTGAGCGATCATTAACAATTAGCGACAGTGCATAGGATTGTTGGTGCCAGCATTGAAAATTAACTAATGGTTGCACCTGAACCTGAGTGGTAATATCAGGGCAGTTCTAAATGGAAGCGCCTGTTTGCTGCACAGAGAAACACCATGTCAGAGCCATTTGACTACGTTAACTACTGGACTGAGATAAAACTCGATATTGTGCAGGAGTATGCTTCTGCCTATGCACGGATTCTTTCTGCACAAAAGAGTCCACCTCTCAAATTCATCTACATTGACGCATTTGCAGGCGCAGGTATTCACATTTCCAAGCGCACGGGAGGGTATGTGCCGGGTAGTCCTCTCAATGCTCTGAATGTTTCACCGCCTTTCGATGAGTATCATCTCATTGATCTTGATGGTGATAAGGTCGACTCACTCCGTTCGCTTACACAAGGGATCCCGAATGTGCGCATTTACAAAGGCGACTGCAACCAGCTATTGTTGACTGATGTTTTCCTCCGCGCCAAGTTTGAGAATTATCGCCGGGCTTTGTGTTTGCTGGATCCCTACGGCCTACATCTAAATTGGGAAGTGATTGCTACTGCCGGCCAGATGAAAAGCATTGACATCTTCCTGAACTTCCCGGTAGAAGATATGAATCGAAATGTTTTGTGGCGTAACCCTGAACGGGTTGATCCGAAGCAAGTTAAGCGGATGACCGCCTTTTGGGGCGATGACTCGTGGCGGGACGTAGCGTATGACACATCGCGGAATCTTTTTGGTTTACCGGAAAAACTGGACAACGATACAATCGCCGAAGCATTCAGAGAAAGGCTTCAGAAAGTTGCTGGTTTTAACCATGTTTTAACGCCCATCCCCATGCGCAACTCCAATAATGCCGTCGTGTATTACCTGTATTTTGCTTCACAGAAGCCAGTCGCCAGTAATATCGTACGTGATATATTTGATAAGTACCGCGATAAAGGAGCGCCCTCGCATGGCACCTAAATCCGCTATTGAATGGACTGAGACAACTTGGAATCCCCTAACAGGTTGTAGCAAAATCAGTCCCGGCTGTAAACACTGCTATGCTGAGCGTATGGCGCTCCGCTTACAGGCGATGAACCAGCCACACTATGTCAACGGATTCAAACTAACATTGCATGAAAATGCCCTGGAGTTGCCGCTTCAGTGGAAGAAGCCACAGGTAGTATTTGTCAACTCCATGAGCGATCTCTTTCACAAGCAAGTACCTTTAGAGTTTGTAAAACGTGTATTTAGCGTGATGGGTCAAGCCAAGTGGCATCAATTCCAAATCTTGACAAAGCGTTCAGATCGCTTGTTAGCTTTGTCGCCAGAATTGGATTGGACCTCTAATATCTGGATGGGTGTTAGTGTAGAGACGCAGCAATATACCTATAGGATTGACCATCTCAGGCAGACAGGGGCGAAGATCAAGTTCCTGTCACTCGAGCCGTTACTTGGCCCGTTACCTAGCCTAAACTTGGCTCAAATAGATTGGGTTATCGTCGGCGGCGAGTCCGGTCCGGGAGCACGACCACTTCAACGTGAATGGGTAGTAGACATCCAACGCCAGTGCCAGAAAGCGAGAGTGCCGTTCTTTTTTAAGCAGTGGGGAGGTTTCAATAAGAAAAAGGCTGGCAGGATACTTGATGGTCGGACATGGGATGAAATGCCAACGGTTATGGTTCACGCCTGGTAACTATTTCGATCAAGCACGCCGAAAACGCTAGATTGTGTTCTATTTAAGACTACATGGGAACGTAGAATAATAACGTCCGATATTACATGCCGCACCCAACACTCCCGGAGTCTTCCGAAGACTCCGGGAGTGTTCTTTTTCTCACATCACGTGCAACTCCACCACCTGGCGGAAGTGGAAGCCATACACGGCCAGCGTGATCGCCACCGGGAACAGGCGCGGCTTGCGGAACAGCGTCCAGAAGAATAGCTTCCAATACTCCGCGCGCTCCGCACCGCGTATGCCCAGCCGGTGAATCGTGCGCCCCAGCGCCAGGATGTACTGCGGCTCCAGCGGGAACCTCACCTTGGGCGGCTTGTACTCGCGCAGGAAAGTCATCACCCGCGCATAGTATTCCTGCGGGGAGTAGATCTGGCTGAGCAGCTTACGATACCCTTCCCGCAGCGGCTCCAGCCCCATCGCCGGGATGATATTGGTCGAGCCGTCCACGTTGTCGCCGGAGATGCTGTCGACCAGGCGGCCTTCCTGCTTCAACCGTTCGAACAGGCGCGTCCCCAGCGGGGCCTGCAACAGCCCGACCATGGCGGTCACGATGCCGCTCTTCTGGATGAAGTCGATCTGCTGCTGGAAGATCGACGCGGTATCGTGATCGAACCCGACGATGAAGCCGCCCTGCACCTGCAGACCGGCGCGCTGCATGCGTTTGACGCTTTCCACCAGGTCGCGACCCTTGTTCTGCGACTTGCTGCACTCGGTCAGGCTGGCCTCGTTGGGCGTCTCGATGCCGACGAAGACCGTGTCGAAGCCGGCATCGGCCATGAGTCTCAACAGCTCTGGATCGTCAGCCAGGTTGATCGAGGCTTCCGTGTTGAATGACATGCCGGCCTTGCCCTTGCGCCACTGGATCAGCGCCGGCAGCACCTCGGTCTTGATCTGCTTCTTGTTACCGATGAAGTTGTCGTCGACGAAGAACACGTTGCGGCGCCAGCCCAGGGCGTACAGGCTGTCCAACTCGGCGATGATCTGCGCGGCCGTCTTGGTGCGCGGGCGGTGGCCCAGCAGGGCCGTCACGTTGCAGAAATCGCAGTTGTACGGGCAGCCGCGCGAGAACTGGATGCTGACCGTGTCGTAGTGCTTCAGCTTCGCCAGGCTCCACAGCGGCGCGGGCGTCTGTCGGATGTCGGGGTACTCGGTCGTGCTGTACAGGCGCTGCGGGTGGCCGCCTGCCAGGTCGTTCAGGAAGGGCGGCAGCGTCAGTTCGGCCTCATTCAATACGAAGTGGTCTACGGCGGGGAACTGCTCGTGCTCCATGGTGAAGAGCGGCCCGCCCGCCACGACCTTCGCTCCCGCCGCCTTGCTGCGGGCGATGACGTCCCGCGCCGATTCGCGCTGCACGACCATGGCGCTCAGGAAAACGTAGTCGGCCCAGTCCAGATCCGCCTGAGTCAAGGTTTCGATATTCAGGTCGACCAGGCGCTTCTCCCATGCTGCCGGCAGCATGGCTGCTACTGTCAACAGACCCAGCGGCGGCGCGCCGGCTTTCTTGTGGATGAACTTAAGCGCGTGCTTGAAGCTCCAGAACGTGTCGGGGAATTCGGGGTAGACGAGCAGTATTTTCATCGTATTATCCGCTGGCCGTGACTGCGTGGCGTGGGTGGCGCCGCGCGTCAGAATGACGATCATTTGTTGAACACCGTTCTTGCATGGTGGGTACGGATACAACATCAGGTGTTGTCCCAGCATCCGCGGGCATGACGACACTCTCATCCGTCATTCCCCGCGCAGGCGGGGAATCCAGACCGACAGCCATTCGGGTCGCCGAGGCGCGTATTGACCCTGGATGCGCTGCGCGGCATCCGCGGGCATGACGGCGCTAATCATCCGTCGCGGGCAGGGCGATGTCTATCATCTGTTGACAGTATAAACCTAACGTGCTATAAAAACAGTACGTTGTATAATTATAATGCGTGCTAAAAATATGGCATTAGAATAAATATGGTAAATTCCGTCCAATCCATAACAACTACACAGCCGCCGATTCTTCCGGACGCCGTGCCGGTAATGATGCCGGAACTTCCGTTGCGTCGCACCATCAACACCGGGCAGCAGTTCAAAGCCATCAGCGACTCGGTGCGCGCCAAAATCCTGGGCATCGTGCAGCACCAGCCGGCCACGGCTAAGCAGATCGCCGAGCGGCTGGGCGCCACGCCGGGCGCCATCGGCCATCACCTGCACGTTCTGGAAGAGGCCGGGCTGGTGCAGGTCGTCGCGCGAAGGCTGGTGCGCGGGATCGTCGCCAGCTACTACACCCGCACGGCCCGCATCTTCGACTACGACCTGCCGCCCGATGTCGTCGGCCCGCTGCCGGTTACGGAAGATTTCTTCGGCAAGGCGCATGATGAGTACATCGAATCCGACGGCCAGCCGGACGCGCGCGGCATGCTGGCCTTCCCGCATGCGCGCCTGTCCGCCCGGCGCGCCGAGGCGTACGCCATGCGCGTGCAGGAGTTGATCAACGACCTGATCGCCGAGACGCCTGAGCCAGGCGGCGACATCTATGGGCTGTTCGTTGCCCTCTTCAAGGCGCCGCCGTATGTGCAGGGCGCTGTCGCTTCGCAACCTGTCGATGAGCCGTAGGCGCAAACCGGCCCCCATTCCAACAGGAGTTGTATGAGCCAGACCCCCTATCAGGCGCCGCCGAACGGATGGCGCACCTTCCTCATCGTATGGGTCACGCAGTCGGTATCGGTCATCGGCAGTGCCTTGACTAGCTTTGCCATCACCATCTGGCTGACCACCGGCCTGTACCCCGATCCGTCGCAGAAGGCCGAACTGGCCTGGGCGCTGTCCATATTCAACCTGTCGTTTGCCATCCCGGTCGTGTTCGGCGCGCCGATCGCCGGTGCGTTCGTCGACCGCCACGACCGCAAGCGCATCATGATGGCGATGGACTTCCTGAACGGCTGCGTCAGCGTGTTGGCAGTTGCTCTGATCGCCGCCCACGCGCTGACCGTTCCGTGGCTGGCGGTCATCGGTGTGACCACATCCATCTTCGGGGCTTTTCACAACGCCGCCTTCGATACATCGTATGCCATGCTGGTGCCGGAGCAGCGCCTGCCGCGCGCCAATGGCATGATGCAGACGATCTGGGCGCTTTCCGGTGTGCTGGCGCCCAGTGTGGCCGCCATGCTGATCGCGCTGCCGGTGCTGGCGCGTGGCAGGCAACTGCCGGCGTTCGTCTCGTTCCTCGGCCTGATCCCCGACGGCACGATGCTGGCTATCGGCATCGACGGAATCACGTTCTTCGTCGCGGCGCTCATTCCGCTGTTTCTGTTCATCCCTTCACCGGTGCGCACCGACCTGAAGGACAGCGCCGGCAACCAGAAGTCGCTGTGGGCGGATATCCGCGAAGGCGTCGTATACATCTGGCATCGCCGCTCATTCCTCTGGCTGCTGGGCACGTTCACCGTGGCGAACTTCGTGGGCGGCGTGCAGATTCTGGTGCCGCTCATTACCAAGTATCAACTTTCCACCGACTGGACGGCGCGAGGTTTCACGATGGAGACGGCGCTGGCGATGATCACCACAGCAGCCAGCATCGGCGGATTGCTGGGCGGGCTGTTCATCACCGCGTGGGGCGGGTTGAAGCGCCTGCGCGTCTTCGGCGTGCTGGTGCCGATGATTGTCGAGGGCACGTTCACGCTGCTGTTCGGCCTGTCGGGCGCGCTGTACACCGCCGCGGTCTTCACCGCCATCGGCGCGGGCATGACGCCTATCCTCAACGCCCATTCGCAGACCATCTGGCAGACGCAGACGCCGCGCGAACTGCAGGGGCGCGTGTTCTCCGTGCGCCGGCTGATCGCGCAGTTCAGTTGGCCGGCCAGCAGCTTCCTGATGGGCGCGCTAGCCAGCCGGTTCGACCCCGGCGCGATTGTGGCGGCGCTGGGCATCATCCTGGCGGTGTGGTGTGTGGCGGGACTGTTCAATCCGTATCTGCGCAAGATCGAAGACCGCGACTGGATCGAGGCCAAGGCGCTGGAACGGGCGGCGCAATCGGCGCAGTAGGTGGACCTAACAACTCCGAGTTCTCAGGCCGAACGAAGTTCGGCCCGAACTCGGAGTTGTTATCGGTTGCGGAGTTGTTATCGGTTGTTTTCAAAATACAATACAGCCATCATGACAACACGCAGACTTCATCATCTCTTCAAATCGGATGGCCGCGCGTTCATCGTCGCCATGGATCATGGTGCGCTGGACGGCCCCATGCCGGGGCTGGAGCGCCCCGCGCAAACGATCGAACGCATCATCGCCGGCGGCGCCGACGCGATCCTGACCACCTATGGCGTGGCGCGCACCTTTGCAAAAGAACTCGCGCCGCTGGGCCTGATCCTGCGCTCCGACGGCGGCGCTACCGGGCTGGGCAGTGGCTCCGGCCCCAGCAGCATCCAGTTCACCGTCGAGTCCGCGCTGCGTCTGGGCGCGGATGCGCTGGCGGTGTGTGCCTATCCCGGTTCGGCGCACGAGGAGAACTCGCTGCTCAACCTGGCGCGCACGGTCGAAACCGCGCACGCCTGGGGTATGGCGGTGCTGGCCGAGATGGTGCCGGGCGGTTTCGACAGCAGCCCGGAGTTCCGCACCCTGAAGAGTATCCGCGCGGCGGCGCGCATCGGAGCGGAACTGGGCGCGGATGTCATCAAGTGCCCGTATGTCGACGGCTTTGAGAGCGTGGTCGGCGGCACATACGTGCCGGTCGTCATCCTGGGCGGCGCCCGGCAGGGCAACGAGAGCGACATGCTGCTGAAGATCAAGGCCGCCGTCGATGCCGGCGGCGCCGGCGTGGCGGTCGGGCGCAATATCTGGCAGGCTGCCGATACGACGCGCATGACGGCTGCGGTTTCGGCAATCCTGCACGGCGGGGCGACCATCGACGAAGCGATGCGCCTGCTGGGTTGAGAGCTGGCGGGGGAATGTGAGCTGACCCTGCAGGTCAGGAATATACTTCCTGCAAGTACATCAAGCCGACGTTTTCTGATTCATGAAGAAACATCTATCGCCCCGCCATGTGGCCTGTGCCATCATCTTGATACTGCATGCGGCACTGTGCATCGTATATTCCCTGTCAACGCCATTGTGGGAGTCTTACGATGAGACGGGGCACTATTCCTATGCGCGATATATTGCTCGCAACCATGCGCTGCCGCCTCTCGGTATAAAGCTGGCTCGTTTCGATGAAAGCCACCAGCCGCCGCTTTACTATGCGCTGGTGGCGCTGCCGATGAGCTTCGTGAACACCTCGGACGATGCTCAACCGAGATTCGCCGTAGGCGGCGGTGTATACGTAGTGCCCGACGAAAGGATCGATGCATTCCCGTATCGTGGCACGGCGCTCGCGCTGCGGTTGGGCCGCATGGTATCAGTTGTGTTCAGCACTTTATGCGTCGCCGTTACTTACCTGACTGTCCGCACCGCGCTGCCTCAACGCGAAAATGTTGCGCTTCTGGCGACTGCAATCTTCGCATTCTGGCCGCTGACTCTTTTCCTGGGCGGCACGATCACCAATGACATTGGAATGGCGCTGTTCGGTTCCCTCACGCTGTTGTTCGCAATCAGGTTGTGGGTCGCTGCGACGACTGGTGCTTCTCCCTGGCGGACCAGGCTGGACAGCGTGGCGCTGGCTACCAGCCTGGCAGGCGCTGTCATGACCAAAGATTCAGCGATATCACTGCTGCTCTTCGGCGGGGTCATCGTAGCATTAATTGCCGCTCGCCTGGGACGTGCGAAACGGTGGCGTGCCGGACTGGAGGTGGCGCTGCTGTTTGCTCTCACTCTGACCATTCTCGTAGCGGCAGGCGCCCTGATATCTGAGGGCAGAAATCTGCGCCAGTTCAGTATGACGGCGAATTACACATCGTACCTGCTTACGGCGGGCAGTCATGTCGTAATACCCGCGGCTGGCCCGCCGCCGCCGTCTCTAGGGGAACGGATAACGTTTTTTGTAACGAATTTCTTTGGATTTCTATGGCGACTGACGTTTGAGACAACGTTCGGTACATTCGGGTGGGGTCTTCTTCGCATGCCGGACACGTGGTATAACCTTGCCATCGTCGGCGTCGCGGCGGGCTGTCTGGGCGCGGCATGGTTCGCACTGCGGCATACGAATGCGCGCTGGTTGCCCGTTTTACTCGCCCTGATGCTGGTTTTTGTGGGTCTCGCTCCAGGCGTGCGGACGCTGACCAGCAGTAACTTGAGTCTGTTGAATGGACGTTTCCTTCTGCCCGGTCTGGGTGCGCTGATCATCCTGGTGGCCATAGGGCTGTCGGCTATGCCGCGATTGTTATCGCGCCTTGCAACGACTGGTGTACTCGCAGGCATTGTTTTGGCAGCCATCATGTCTCCATCGGTAGTGATCCTGCCTTATTACGCCAGGCCTGCTTTTCTCGATCCCAAAGCTGCTCCGGCCGGAATGCAGGTAGCCGAGCCGATAACCTATGGCGGCAAAATCCAATTGCTCGGATACACGGTACCGACGACCAGGATCACTCGCGGCGGCATCGCGACCATCCGGCTCTACTGGCGCGCACTTACGACAATGAAGAAAGACTATGCCCTGCGCGTAGAGGTCTTCAGCGTTGATGGGCGTTCATTCCAGGATGGGCAGGATTATACGCCGGGGCACAGTGTATTCCCCACCTCGTTCTGGAAGCCTGGCGACACATTTGCCGAGGATTACTACCTGCCGATTGGATTGGATGCCCCGGCACCTACACGGGCTACGTTCAAAGTTACCTGG
>JAKALH010000525.1 GCA_021813225.1 Chloroflexota bacterium | reverse complement strand
GCCTGCCCGTACGTGGAAATGGGTGCAACGATATGTATGGGCCCTTCGGCCTGTGTGTGCGCCCGGTCGGCAGGGGGCAGGCACGCAGGCCTGCCCGTACAATTGTGGTTAATATAAAACGGTAGGCTGATGCCGGTTCTTGACCCATTTACATTTGAGTATCTGAGCCACAGCGAAGAGCAGACGCAGCGCCTGGGCGCACGGCTGGGAGCGCTGCTCCCTGCGCACGCCGTCATCGCGTTGATCGGCACGCTGGGCGCGGGCAAGACGCAGTTCGCGCGCGGCATCGGCACGGGCTGGGGCGCACAGCAACCGCTGCGCAGCCCCAGTTTTACCCTTGTACAGGAGCATCACCGCGACCGCGATAACCGCACGCTGTATCACATCGACCTGTTCCGCATCGAGCACAACGACGGCATGCAGACCTTCGGGCTGCAGGAAATCCTGGAAGACGGCCAAAGTGTGAGCATCATCGAATGGGCCGACCGTGCGCCGCAGATGATCCCGGACGATGCCATCGTGGTTAAATTTGAACTGCACAGCGAGAGCAAGCGCCACATGACTTTCTCGACCCGCTCGGCGGCAACCTGGCAGATTCTGCTGGCGTTCCGCAAGAGCGCGTTCGGCGTGTAATCGATTGCGACCCTTGCGATTAGTGCCGCAGAAGCTGGCGCCCTTCGCGCAGGCGACCGGTATCATGGGGCATCAGGGAGAGCTGTTAATGACGAACGAGGTAGAACCACACACGGACGATGAATCCGCGGACGAAGCGGCGCGCTCCTCTCTGCCAGACCCCGCGCCGGCGCTAGAAGCGCCCGAACCGCAGTTGCCGCTGCCCATACCCGCCATACCATCCGCCGTCCCGACGATGCAGGCGCCCATCCTGCTGGCGATCGACACCTGCACCAGCCGCAGCAGCATCGCCCTGCGCGATGCCCACATGCTGCGCGCCGAATGTTCGTGGGAGAGCGACCGGCATCACACCGCTGCCGTCAGCGCGCAGATTCGCCGTTTGATGGCGGCCTGCGGCATCGGCGCCGAACAGATCGGCGCAGTCGCCGTGGCGTTAGGCCCCGGCTCGTTTACCGGCGTGCGTTGCGGGCTGGCAATCGCCAAGGGCATGGCCGCGGCGCGCGGCATGGCGCTGATCGGCGTCAGCGCGCTGGATGTCACGGCGGCGGCGCAACCCGATCTCGGCATGCCCATCTACGCCGCGGTCGAAATCGGGCGTTCGCGCGTCGCCCTGGCGCGCTACGAATGGCAGAATGGCGCGGCGACAGCAGCCGGCGACTGGAGCATCCAGGGCTGGAAGGATTTCGCCGCATCCGTCACAGCCCCCGCCTGGGTGTGCGGCGATCTCAGCGCCGGGCTGGTCGAACTGCTGAAAGATCACGCAACCATCGCGCCAGCGCCGTTGAACCTGCGCCGCGCCGGTTACCTGGCCGAGATCGGCTACCGGCGCTGGCAGAACGGTGACATCAGCGACCCGCTGGCGCTCATCCCGATTTATCCGTCGGAGAATCAAGGCGTTAATTGATAGCGGGGCGACGGTCTCCCGCGTCACCGTTGTGGAAGTAGAAGGGCGGCTGAAGTGGCAATCGATATCCAGGATGCGCTGTTCGAGGCGGATGACATGACGCTGGAAGACATCCCGGCGGTCATGGAAATCGAGAAGACCGCGTTCCCCATCCCGTGGCCCGAGCAGGCCTACCGGCACGAGATTCTGGAGAACCGCAACGGCTATTTCATCGTCGTGCGGCTGAATAAGGCGGCCACAGCGGTCGAAACCGACCAGCGGCAGGTTTCGCGCAAACTGTTCGGTCGCCTGACCGGCCGCCCGAGCCGTACCGTTGCGCCCCGCCCGATCCTCGGCTTTGCGGGCATGTGGATGCTCGTGGACGAAGGGCATATCAGCACCATCGCATCGCGCACGGACTGGCGCGGGCGCGGCGTCGGTGAGTTGCTGCTGGTGACGCTGCTGCGCGAGGCGCAGCGCCGCAGCGCTATCTTCGCCACTCTGGAGGTGCGCGTCAACAACGTCGTCGCGCAGAATCTATACCGCAAGTACGGCTTTACCGAGGTCGGGCGGCGCAGGCGTTACTATCGCGACAACGACGAAGACGCGCTGATCATGACGGTGGAGAACTTCGTCGAGCCGGAGTACCGCGCGCAACTGGACGCCCTGGAACAGGCGCTGAGGGCAAAGCTGGCGCGTCAGGCTGCATAAGACCGGAAAGCGGATGCAGTGATCTGGAGAATGGGAATATGGATGACTTGAAACAAGTTGCAGCCGATGTGCGCGCATGCCAGGCCTGTGCGCTGGCATCCGGGCGTAAGAATGCCGTCCCCGGCGAAGGGCCTGCCGACGCCGAAATCATGCTGATCGGCGAAGGGCCGGGCTTTCATGAAGACCAGCAGGGCCGCCCGTTTGTGGGGCCGTCCGGCCAGTTCCTGACCGAACTGCTGGCCAGCGCCGGCTACAAACGCAGCGAGGTCTTCATCGCCAACGTGGTGAAGTGCCGCCCGCCCGGCAACCGCGATCCTGTGCCCGACGAGATTGCCGCCTGCCGGCCTTACCTTGACCGGCAGATCGCGCTCATCAGCCCCAAAGTCATTATCACGCT
>JAKALH010000047.1 GCA_021813225.1 Chloroflexota bacterium | reverse complement strand
ATCCGGCCCCCAGCGCCGACCCGCCAGTGGCGCGGCGCTGATCAGCACAGGCGTCAGGATCAGTTTCAATGCCAGGATCATACGGGTGCATTATAAAGAAACAACTCTGAGGTGTGCCGGAACCCGAAGCTGCGATTACAATCGGAGTAATCTCCCGCGCCGGGGCGGGTTCACGCACAATGAATATCCCATCATTTCTGCGCAGGCGTGGCAAGTGGTTCTGGGCCAGTACAGGACTGGCGATGATCCTTCTCGTTGGCGCGCTGGATTATCTGTCCGGCTACGAATTCAGCACAGCGTTCTTTTATCTGGGGCCTGTTGCGCTGGTGGCCTGGTATGCGGGCCGGGGCCTGGGACTGACCGCCAGCGTCGTCAGCGCAATTACCTGGCTCGTGGCGGACTCGGCCAGCGGCCACGTGTATTCCAGCCCCGTATTCCTGCTCTGGAGTTCGCTGGTGCGGTTCGTTTTCTTTGCGGTCGTCACACTGCTTCTGGTCGCACAAAGACAGGCGCACGCCGAAGTGCTGGGTATGGCGCGCACCGATTTCCTGACCGGCGTGACCAACCAGCGTTACTTCTACGAACTGGCGCAGATCGAGATCGACCGTTCGCGCCGCTACCGGCATCCCGTCACGCTGGCCTACATCGACCTGGACAATTTCAAAGACGTGAACGACCGCCTGGGGCATGTAACCGGCGACGCGCTGCTGCGTGTGGTGGCCGGGCATATCCGGCGCAACACCCGCTCGGTCGATGTCGTAGCGCGCATCGGCGGCGATGAGTTTGTGCTCCTGCTGCCGGAGACGGGCGTGCAGCCGGCTCAGGCCGCAGTCAGCAAAATCATGTCCATCCTGACACAGGCCATGCGGCAGAATGAATGGCCTGTGTCATTCAGCATCGGCGTGGTCACTTTCCTGGAATTGCCGCCGGCGCTGGAAGAAATGCTCGACATGGCCGACAGCCTGATGCGTTCCGTCAAGGCGGACAGCAAGAACGGCGTACGCTTCTCCGTTTACCCGGGGCTGCCCGCGGCCTGAGCACGCCGCTGATGGGCAGCCAGCTAACCCTGACGGTAGCGCCTGCCGGCGATGGCTATGCGGCGGCGTTCGTTATCGGGATGAAAATGGCGTAGTGAATACGCGGCTGCCAGCTTATGCGCTAGGGTTTGAGCGGCGTATCGGTATCGGCGTTGATGGGCGCGTTGGCGCGCGTGGACTGCAGCGCGAATTCCTCGCCGTAGATAATCTCGACGCCGCCCAGCGACAGGATATCGCCTGCTTCCAGCGTGCACTGTTGGATGGGATAGCCGTTCAGCTTCGTTCCGCCGGTGCTGTCCAGGTCGCGATACAGGAACTTCTGGGTATCGGGCTGCCAGCGCAACTCGGCGTGGTGGCGCGATACACGCCGGTCGTCGACGACGATGTCGGTTTCACGCGCGCGACCGATGACGACTGTTTCCGACGCGAGCGCAATCTGCCGGCGGCCGTCCACGATCAGAAAGGGTTTGCGCGGGAAGGACTTATCCCGATCCGTCGCCGCCATGCTGGCGGTGCTGGACGCCGGCAGGTCGGGGGGTATCCAGCGAGCCGTGACGCGCAACTCGTGCGGGCTGATGTCGCCGACGCCCTGCAACAGCACGCGGGGCGGCATGTCCATACGCAGGCCGATCTGAACGATCATCTGCCGCACGCTTTCGGCCAACTGGTCGGCGAAGTCCGCCTGGAAGTACTCCAGCGGAGCCAGGTCCTGCTCGCTGAGCGTGATCCAGTAATGGTTGGGGGCGATGGCTTCGCCATTGGCGTCGAGGGACTTGGCGTCGTCGATGGCGCGCACGACCGCGTGCAGCACGTCTTCGGGGCGCAACCGCTCGTGCAGAATGCGCGCCAGCGAGTTCTCAATCAGGCGCTGGGCAAGGTCTTCAAATCGGTGCATCTCAATTTCACCACGGCCAGTGTACCGCGCGAGCCGATTTTACATCGCCGCGCGTGAAATCGCTTATGATTGTCTCATGGGTGTAAAACAGGACTCGACGGCGCGCCGGAGCAGCCTCATGACAATCGCGCGCGGCCTGCTGCGCTCGATGAGGCCCAGGCAGTGGCCGAAGAATGGTTTTATCTTCGCCGCGCTGCTGTTCGACAGCAAACTGTTTCAGTTGAACTATGTGCTGATATCGCTGCTCGGCTTTGCGGTGTTCTGCCTGCTGTCCAGCGCCGTGTACCTGATCAACGACATCGTCGATGCGCCGGTCGACCGCCTGCACCCGACCAAACGCAACCGCCCGATTGCGCGCGGCGATATCCCGGCCGGCCTGGCTGTCGGATGGGCGGCGCTGCTCGCCGCCGTCGCGCTGGCGGCGGCGTTTGCGGCGGTGCCCGTATTCGGATTGATCGGCCTGACATACTTCCTCTCAGTTGTGCTTTACACATTCGTGTTGAAGCACATCGTCATCGTCGATGTGCTGGTCATTGCAATGGGCTTCGTGCTGCGGGTGGGCGGCGGCGCCGTGCTGGTGGAGGCGATTCGTTTCTCGCCGTGGATGTACGTGTGCATGCTGCTGCTGGCCCTGCTGCTGGGGTTCGGCAAGCGGCGCCAGGAGCTGGTGGAACTGGGCGGCAACGCCAGCACGCGCGCCATCCTGAGCGAATACAGTGTGCCGCTGCTGGATCAGATTATCTCGATAGTCACCGGCGCCACGCTGGTTGCCTACGCGTTCTATACGTTCTCCGCGCCCCAGTTGCCGGAGAATCACTCGATGATGTTGACCATCCCGTTCGTCATGTACGCCGTCTTCCGCTACCTGTATCTGGTGCATGTGAAAGGCGCCGGCGGCGCGCCCGACGAAATCCTGCTGACGGACCGGCCCCTGCAGGTGTCGATTGTGCTGTGGGCGCTGACGGCGATTGTTGCGTTGTATGCGTTTCCCGCCGGATAGCCGGGCATGGCAGCGACACCCACCGTGCGCACGGCCTGCGCCAAAGTCATCCTGTGCGGAGAGCATGCCGTCGTATACGGCCGCCCGGCCATCGCGCTGCCGCTGGCGCGCCTGCGCTCGCGCGCCATACTCACCCCCGGCGTGGCGACATTCCACATCAGCGCGCCCGATATTCGCGCCGAGTTCGACCTGACCGCCGATGCCACCCGACCGCTGGCGGTGCTGGCGCGCCTGACGTTCGAGCTGCTGGGCACAGCGCCGGTCGCTGGGACGCTGACGGTCAACTCCGATATCCCGCCGTCGTCGCACCTGGGCAGCAGCGCGTCGGTCGCGGTGGCGTGCGCGCGCGCGATTGCGGCGTTCTGCGGGCGCGAACTATCAGCAGCGGAAGCCGGCAGCCTGGCTTACGAAGCGGAGAAGATTTACCACGGCTCGCCCAGCGGCATCGACAACACCGTCATCGCTTATGAACAGCCGGTATGGTTCGTCAAAAAGCAGCCGGCACAGGGCGAGGGTTCGCCCATGACGCTGCTGGACGTGCAGGCGCCCACTCTCGTCATCGGCGACACCGGCGTCTCGACGCCGACGCGCGTCACGGTGGGCGATGTGCGGCGCGGCTGGGAAGCGCAGCCGGCGCGTTATGAGCGCCTGTTTGACGAAATTGGCGCGGCTGTTACAGCGGCGCGCGGAGCACTGCAGGCCGGCGACTGGCCGGCGCTGGGCGCGCACATGAATGCCAACCATGCGCTGCTGCAGCAACTGGGCGTGTCGTGCCGCGAACTGGACCGCCTGTGCGCGGCGGCGCAGCAGGCCGGGGCCTTGGGCGCCAAGATGTCGGGCGGCGGGCGCGGTGGTAATATGATTGCGCTGGCGGGCGACGACCGCCAGGCGGACCAGTTGCGCGCTGTGTTGCTGAAAGCGGGCGCTGCGCGCGTCATGTGAGCCGCTCCGCGAACCAGTCGCTTCTCGGCGGGGAAAATGATGGTAAACACGCCTGATCTCGAATCTCCATACTCCAACTACCAGTCGCCTTTCAGCGTGCGCTACGCCAGCCCGGCCATGCGCGCCATATGGAGCGAGCGCCATAAGCGGCTGCTGTGGCGGCGCATCTGGGTTGCGCTGGCCGAGGCGCAGCGCGACATGGGCATCGTCACCGAGGAACAACTGGCCGATCTGCGCGCGCACGCGGGCGATGTGACCGCGGCCAGCATCGAGCGCGCGCTGGATATCGAGCGCGAGATTCAACATGACCTGATGGCCGAAGTGCGCGCCTATGCCGAGCAGTGCCCGGTTGGCGGCGGCATCATCCACCTGGGCGCTACTTCGATGGACGTGGAAGATAATGCCGACGCGCTGCGCCTGCGCGATGCCGTTGACCTGATCGCCGCGGGGCTGGATGAACTCATCGGTGCGCTGAGCGGCAAAGTGCAACAGTACGCCGACCTGCCGGCGATGGCTTTTACGCATCTGCAGCCCGCCGAGCCGACGACGGTCGGCTATCGGCTTGCGCAGTATCTGCAGGACCTGTTGATGGATCGCGATGCATTGCGCGCCTGCCGCGCGTCGATCAGAGGCAAGGGATTCAAAGGGGCGGTAGGCACCAGCGCGTCGTATCTGGAGCTGGGAACCGGGGAGAGGGGGAGATGGGATGAACGGCGCGTGCTGGATAAGCTGGGAATTGAGGCGTTTCCGGCGGCCACACAGACGTATCCGCGCAAACAGGACTGGCAGGTCGTCAACGCCTTAAGCGGCATCGCACAGTCGCTGTACAAGTTCGCCTTCGACCTGCGCGTCCTGCAATCGCCCCCCATCGGCGAGTGGTCCGAACCGTTCGGCGCGAAACAGGTCGGCTCGTCTGCCATGCCGTTCAAGCGCAATCCCATCAACTCGGAGAAGATCGACTCGCTGGCGCGCTACCTGGCCGGCCTGCCGCGTGTCATGTGGGATAACGCCGCCCACTCCCTGCTGGAGCGCACGCTGGACGACTCGGCCAACCGGCGGGTAGTGCTGGCGGAAGCCTTCCTCTGCGCGGATGAGATGATTCGCGTTGCGACGCGCCTGATCGACGGGCTGCGCGTGAATGAAGCGCAGGTGCGGTGCAATATGCAGACCTACGGCCCGTTTGCGGCCACGGAACGCCTGCTGATGGCGCTGGTGAAGGCCGGCGCCAACCGCCAGGAGATGCACGAGCTGATACGCGGCCACAGCCTGGCGGCCTGGGCGAAGATCAGTAACGGCGAGTCGAATCCCTTGATCGATGCGTTATGCAGCGATCCGGCCGTCACCCGCTATATCCCGGCGCAGAACGCGCGCCGCCTGCTGGATGCCGGCGACTATGTGGGCGACGCCCCGCAACGAGCGCGCGCGGTGGCCGCGCTGGCGCATTCCTGACCGGAGACTACACTGTGATCAGGCAGCGCATCCGGCATGATGCCGAGCCGGCCTGCCATAACGAGCATCATTACAGCAGACGGGCGGCCAGGAGGAACAGATGGAAACGGAGTGGGAGCGGCGCTATGCGCACCGCACGCAACGCATGGGCAGTTCAGTCATCCGCGAACTGCTCAAGTTGACGGAGCAACCCGACTTTATCTCCTTCGCCGGCGGCCTGCCGGCGCCGGAAGTTTTTCCGGTGAAGCAGGTGGCCGAGGCCGCCGATACGCTGATGAAAGAGATGCCGGCGCAGGCGCTGCAATACAGCACCACGGAGGGGTATCGCCCCCTGCGCGAGCACATCGCCCGCAAGATGGCGCAGAGCGGCGTGGATGCGACCCTGGACAACCTGCTGATTACCAGCGGCTCTCAGCAGGCGCTTGATCTGATCGGCAAGCTGTTCATCGATCCGGGCGACCGCATCGTGGTCGAAGCGCCTACATACCTGGGCGCCCTGCAGGCCTGGAATATGTATGAGGCGGACTACGCTCAGGTGGATGCCGATGAAAACGGCATGGTAGTCGATAAGTTGGATAAAGCGTTAAGCTCCAGACCGAAATTCATTTACCTGGTGCCCAACTTTCATAATCCCAGCGGCGTGACACTGTCCCTGGAGCGCCGCAGACGCCTGGTGCAACTGGCGGGCGAGGCAGGCGTTCCGATCGTCGAGGATGACCCGTACGGGCAATTGCGCTTCGAAGGCGAACCGCTGCCGTCGTTGCTGGCACTGGACGCGCTCATGCACCCGTCGGCGGACGGCTACAACGGCAATGTCATCTATCTCAGCACGTTCTCCAAAATCCTCGCGCCGGGCCTGCGGCTGGCCTGGGTGGTTGCACCAGCGGCGGTGACGCGCCGGCTGGTGTCAGCCAAGCAAGGCACCGACCTGCAGACATCCACCTTCACCCAGATGCTGGCGTATGAGGTGGCCCGCGACGGCTATCTGGATCAGCATATCGAAATCATCCGCGCGACTTACCGGGAGCGGCGCGATGCCATGCTGGCCGCGCTGCAGGAATCGATGCCGGCTGGCGTACGCTGGAACCGTCCGCAGGGCGGCATGTTCCTGTGGTGCGTTCTGCCGCCGGGGATGAGCGCCGTGAAGCTGCTGGAAAAGTGCGTCGCACAGAGAGTGGCCTTTGTGCCCGGCAATTCGTTCTATCCGTGCGGGGGCGACGATGCCGACCGCACGATGCGCTTGAACTTCTCCAACGCCCGGCCGGCGATGATCCGCGAAGGAATCGCGCGGCTGGGCGCGGCGATTCGAGCGATGATGGCGGCGTAAGCACACGCACAACAGGTTACATCGGCACAACCAGCCCGCGGTCGAAACTCGTCAGGCATTCGAACTGCCCTTGCGGGTTGCACCAGTAATCATCTTCGACACGGATGCCGTATCCCCGCTCCGGGTAGTACAGCCCCGGTTCATTGGTGATGATGACGCCCGGTTGCAGCGGTTCGTCGACGCGCATGCCGCGCAGGCCCATTCCTGGCGGCTCGTGGATGTCCAGCCCGAACCCGTGTCCCAGGCTGTGTACGAATCCGCTGGCAACGCCCAGGTCCTGGCGGATGGTGGCATGGCCATACCCTTCGAAGATGTCGCAGGCCATATCCTGATACTCGTAAGTCATGCGCTGTGTGTCGAAGACGGCGGCGATGCTGTCGTGCACCTGCATGACCTGCTCATACGCGCGCCGCACTTCGTCGCTGGCGTAGCCCAGGCACCACGTGCGGGTGATATCCGCATGGTAACCGCCGGCGATGCGCGGGAAGATATCGAAGACGATAGTCTGCCCCAGGCGGATCGGGTCGCCCGGCGTGCCGGCGGAGTGCGGCACGCCGGCATCGCGCCCAATGGCGAAGATGCAGCCCGAATCGTCCAGCCCGGCGGCCGCTTCCTCGCGTCTGATGAATGCCTTGACATCGCCGACGGTCAGCGGCGCGCCGTCCCGCCTCACCAGCGTATCGCCGCTGGCGCGGTGGCGGCGCAGGAAGTCGCGCGTCTCTCCGATCACGCCTTCGGTGAGCCTGCAGGCCCGGCGAATCTGCGCTACCTCGTCCGCGTCCTTGGTCTTGCGCGCCTGCGAGATGGCGTCGTTCTCGTACTCTGCGGCTACATCGACAAATTCCGCCCGGCTGAGCGCAGACAGGAAAGAAAATGAACTGCCGACTGAATCCGCGCCGTAGAAACCCACCCGTCCCGCAACGCCCAGGTCGGCGAACAGCCGCCGCATGAACTCCACGCGCGCCGCCAGGCGGTCGCCGTTGCACTGCTGGATAATTTCCGGCATCTTGTAGTTGCTGGCGCTCACCAGTTGCATGCCGGTGCGGGCGGCCTCATCGCGCTCCATCGGCGAATGCACCAGGTACGATTCGCTGCGGCTGTCCCCGCCGCGCTTGACGACGATGGTGCCGTTGGTGACGTGCGCCGCGCCTGTGAAATAGGTGAACGCCGTGTTGGCGGCGCCCAGCCCGTCCGGGCCGAGAATGACCAGGGCGTCCAGCCCGCGCGCCTGCATCAGGCCAGGCAGATCGCTTTTCACGGCATCCCCCGCTGCGACAGGGTCATCTGTTTGACCCAGATGACTTCCGGCAGGTCGTGCAGCGCCTTCATGGCCGCGTCGGGGATCGGGCTGTCCAGGTTGATCACCGACAGCGCCCGATCGCCGGGGCTGGTGCGGCCCAGGCGGTACTCGGCGATGTTGACGTGGTGGGCGCCCAGGATGGTGCCGATATGCCCGATCACGCCCGGCACGTCGCGCGACGAGACGATCAGCATCAGCCCTTCCGGCACCGCGTCGATCACGAAGCCGTCGATCTGAACGATGCGCGGCTGCACGCCGTCGAACAGCACGCCGGCGATGGTGTGCGTCTCGTCGCCGGTGCTGACGCGGCACGAGACGAGGTTGGTGTAGTCCGAGCTGCTGATGTTGAGCGCCTGCGACACGGCGATGCCGCGCTCGCTGGCGATGATGGGAGCATTGACGTAGTTCACGCGCTCGCGGTCCAGCGTCGGCACCAGCAAGCCGCGCAACAGCGCCACCGTCAGCGGCTTGACATGCGGCGCCACGTCGCCGCCGCGGTATTCCACTTCGACGCGCGTCAGGCGGCCTTCGGTCAGGCTGGCCTGCAGCGTGCCCAGGCGTTCCGCCAGCACCAGATATGGGCGCACGGTAGCCAGCGCAGCCGGATCGATGGGCGGGAAGTTGACGGCGTTGCGCACCTCGCGCTCGTGCAGCGCGTCCAGTATCTGCTCGGCCATTTGAATCGACACATCGCGCTGCGCTTCGAACGTGCTGGCGCCCAGATGCGGGGTCACCACCACATTGGGCAACTGGAACAGCGGGTGATCGGCGGGCGGCGGCTCTTCTTCGAAAACATCGATAGCCGCGCCGGCCAGCTTCTTCTCGGCAAGCGCCCTGTACAGCGCGTCGGCATCGACCAGCGCGCCGCGCGCAACATTGATGATGCGCGCGCCTGTCTTCATCTTGGCGATGGCGGCCTCATCCAGCAGGCGCCGGCTGCTGGTGTTCAGCGCCGAATGCAACGTGATGAAATCGCTCCTGGTCAGTAATTCGTCGAGGCTGACCAGCCCGACCTTGTTGATGCGCGCGGTCTCCTCGCTGACGTAAGGGTCGAATGCGATGACCTCCATGCCAAACGCTTGCGCGCGCCGGGCCACCTGGCTGCCGATGCGCCCAAAGCCGATGACGCCCAGCGTCTTGCCCATCAACTGCACGCCCATGAACTTGCTGCGCGTCCATTCTCCGCGCCGCAGCGAGGCATCGGCCTGCGCAACGTTGCGCGCCACGGCCAGCATCATCGCCATGGTGTGTTCGCATGTGGCGATGGTATTGGCCTGCGGTGTATTCATGACAATAACGCCGCGATGTGTGGCGGCGTCTACGTCGATCGTGTCCACGCCGATGCCTGCGCGTCCGACTACGCGCAACTTGCTGCCGCGCTCGATCACTTCGGCATCGACCTTCGTCTCACTGCGCACGATGAGCGCGTCATAATCGCCGACGCGCGCCAGCAACTCTGCGCGCGGCATTTTCTTCACAACGTCCACAGCCATCTCCGGATCGGCTTTCAGCAGATCAAGGCCAGCCGCAGACAGATCATCCGGTATGAGTATTTTGAACATGAATGCCTGCCTATAATGAATAAGCCGCATTATAACCAGCTATCTCACGGCAGAGCTATCACACCGCATCCCATAACAGCGCAGGCTGAATATGCACGCGGCGGAAGTGCGCCGGACGCCTCTTGTATAATCAGTGCCACGGGGTGTACTTATGCAATGGCAAAGCACAATTGAAGAGTTCCTAAAATTCCTTGAGACCGAGCGCAGTTCGTCGGTTAATACCGTATTAGCCTATAAGAACGATCTGGGTCAGTTCACCGAATACCTGACACAGAACATCTCTGCAGAAAGCGACTGGATGGCGATCAATCAGGAAACCATCGTCGGTTATGTGGATGCCCTGACACAAAAGGGTTATACCAAGTCGACGATCGCGCGCAAGATCGCCGCGTTGAAGACATTGTTCCACTGGCTCAACCAGCGCGGGCTGATGCACGACGACCCGACCCTGCGCCTGAAGTCGCCTCGCGTCGATAAGCGCATGCCGCGCCTGTTGACGCAGCAGGAAGTCAACAGTCTGATCGACGCAACGGCGCAGGTGCAGTTGCCGCGCGCCGCGCGCGACAGGGCACTGCTGGAAGTGGTGTATTCCACCGGCATGCGTGTGTCTGAGGCGATCAACCTGCGCCTGGGCGATATCGATCTGGAGACGAATGAAGTGCGTTGCATGGGGCGGGGCAACCGCCAGCGCAAAGCGCCTCTGCTCCCGCGCGCGGTCAATGCCATTCGCGAGTACCTGGAACATGCGCGCGTCGAATTGATGGGGAACGTGTCTACCGACTTCGTCTTCCTGAACCCGCAGGGCACCAAGCTGACCCGCCAGGCCGTGTGGCTGATGACCCGCCAGTACGCCAAGGCTGCTGGCATCGAAGGCGAGGTGACACCGCACACGCTGCGCCATTCGCGCGCGGCGCATATGCTGGGCGATGGCCAGGATGTGCGGCGCGTGCAGGAATGGCTGGGACACGCTAATCTTGCCACGACGCAGATGTACCAGCCGCGCGCCGGCGGCGACAATAAAGCCGCCTCGGAAAGCCGCGAACTGGAAGTTCCGCCTGTCTCGCAGCAGCCATCGTAACACGCCAGCGCCGATTGCCATGCGGGAAGTGGACACTTCGCGCCTGGCCACCCTGACCGATGCCATTGACTGATAAGCGGGGGCGATTCTGGCCGCCCGCTTTGCTACAGGCACACCCAATACAAGTTGTGGCCCGCTATTCATGCGGGCTGAATGTGAGAAAGAGAGGAGATATGGACGCAACTGTAACGTGGAAACACGGTTTGACCTTTACTGGCATTGCCAGCAGCACGAATTATGCGATTCCGCTCGGTTCGCATGGCGCTGAAGATGCGCCCGCCGAAGGCGCCAGCCCGATGGAGCTGATCCTGATAGGCACGGCCGGCTGCACGGCGATGGATGTCATCTCGATCCTGGAAAAGAAACGCCAGAATGTCACCGCCTTTGAGATCAGAATGCATGCCGATCGTTCAGAAAGCCATCCCAAAGTGTTCACCCGCATCACGATGGAATATGTGGTGACCGGCCGCCAGATCGATCGCGAGGCGGTGCAGCGGGCCATCAACCTGTCGCTGGAGAGGTATTGCAGCGCGCACGCGATGTTGAGCAAGGCGGTTCCCATTGAGCATACCGCCACCGTTATAGAAGCTGTACCGGCCGGCGCGTAGACCCGGGCGGTTTCACCGACCTGGCCAATGCTGCTGCCGTAGTGCATATCACTACGGCAGCGCTATTTTTCCGCTATGCCGTCAGCCGTGTCGGTTGGGTCGTTCCGCATGTTTTCCGCTTTTCATCCGATGGCGCGTGTCGTGCAGACTCGAACTCCCCCTGATTTACTACGTATGTGTACGTATTTACATTTCTGGTGCAGGTAGTATCTTCGGTATGCCT
>JAKALH010000046.1 GCA_021813225.1 Chloroflexota bacterium | reverse complement strand
GATTTATCGCGATCTGGGCTGCTCCAATCGGCTGTATTTCTACAACGACAGTTTCAGGCAGGTAGACGATCCATCCATCATTCGTAAAGATATTCAGACGGATGCGACACATATTACGCACGTGATTGACACCCCAAAAGGCGCGCTGACGGAGCAAGTGCGAATCACGCCTAATAGCTGGTATCGAATCGAAGAGAAACGCTGGATCGAAACCCCTGACGATATGCGCCTTTTCACATGGGTACTGGATCACTCCACGTGGGAATGGAATCAATGCGCCTATGACCATACGGAGCAGGAATGGGGACGCCTCGGCGCTCCGACGATGTTCATGCCGCGCGTCAATGTTCAGGATCTCTATATCAACACGATGGGTGTAGAGCCGGGCGTGTGGGCCATTTACGAATGGGGCGACGTGGTGACCGATTACTTCCGCGCCTTGCACGAGAATCACATGCGTATGATTGACGTGATCAATGCGTCGCCCATCATGCTGATCAATTTCGGTGATAACCTGCACTCCTCCACCCTGTCGCCCAGGCTGTATGAGGAATATGTGCTGCCGGCATATATCGAACGGTGCGACAAACTGCACGAAGCCGGCAAGTGGGTCTGCTCGCACTGGGATGGCAATACGAAGGCGCTTCTGCCTTATGCTCGCATATCGGGACTGGACGGCATCGAAGCGATTACCCCGCAGCCGCAAGGCGATGTGACGCTTGAGGAAGTGAAAGAAGCGTTGGGCGACGACGTTTTCCTTCTAGACGGCATACCGGCCGTGTATTTCGACACAACCTTCGGCGAGGACGTTCTGGCGGAATGCACCGAGAAGGTCATCCGTCTGTTCGCTCCCAAGCTGGTGCTGGGCATTTCGGACGAAATGTCGTCGCAGGGCGACATTGAACGCATCCGGCTGGTCGGTAAAATCGTCGATGACTACAACGCCTCTATCGCGCAGGCTTAACAGCAGGAAACATCAATCTCACAGGGAGATCGGCATGACAGCGACATCAAGAGAACTGGTCTATCAGACGTTGAATTTCCAGAGACCCGCGCGGGCGCCTCGCGACCTGTGGGCATTGCCGCTGGCTACCTGGACGTATCCGGATGCCTACCGTGAATTACAGGTACAGTATCCCAGCGATATTGACGGCCCCGGCGCGTGCGAGCGTGAGCGGGCCGTCACTCGCGGCGACCAGTATGCAATTGGTGAATACACAGACGAATGGGGTTGCACCTTCACCAACATTCAGGCCGGCGTGATCGGCGAAGTCAAAAACCCCATCATCCGTGACTGGGAACACGACACGGCGCATGTGCACGTGCCGCGCGAATGGCTGACGGTGGATGCCGACAAGGTTAATCAAGCCTGCGCCAGTTCCAGCAGGTTTATGCTGGCAAATGCCTGTCCGCGGCCGTTTGAACAACTTCAATTCCTGCGCGGCACCGTTGATCTGTACATGGACCTTATGGATCCTCCGAAAGCCATGCTGGCTTTTATGCGGGAAATGCACGGCTTCTACATGGACGTGCTGCTCAAATGGGCCAAAACCGATGTCGATGCATTGAAATTTATGGACGACTGGGGTTCGCAGCGCGTCCTGCTGATCAAACCAGATTTGTGGCGCGAGTACTTCAAACCCATGTATGCCGAATATGCCCAGCTTGCCCGCTCATATGGGAAGAAACTGTTCATGCACTCCGACGGACACATTCTCGCTATATACCCCGACCTGGTAGAGATTGGCGTAGATGCCGTCAATTCACAGATCTTCTGCATGGGAGCCGCCAATCTGCGGCCATACGCCGGCAGGATAACATTCTGGGGAGAGATCGACCGGCAGCACCTGCTGCCGTCAGGCACGCCAGCAGATATCGACGCCGCCGTGCGCGATGTCTATCACAACCTCTGGCGCAATGGCGGCTGCTTCGCCCAGTGCGAATTCGGCGCGGGCGCTAAACCCGAAAACGTGAAGCAGGTATACGCCAGTTGGGACGAGGTTTCACGATGTCGGTAATAACACCTCGAGCAATTGTGCTGCTACACGATCCCGTGCTGGAAAAACACGGCGCGAGGAAACTGCACGAGCACCTGGGCTGGCATGATCCGCACGCACTGGTGCAACAGTATATTGACGATATCTCCACGGCAAGCCACGGTCTGGTCAAGTATCAGATCACCGAAAGCCATGAAGTCGATGGCTACCCGGAATTGGTTGACGGCTTCACTTACACGGATGAGGCTTACCTGCAATGCTGGCAGGCGCGCAGCCGCTTCCATAAACCGGAAGGTGCGGATTATGCCAGGCTGATGCAGATTGTCGATTTCCTGCCCAAAGTACAGGCAGGACTGGCAGATGAACTCTGGCTGATGGGTTTTCCCTACGCTGGCTATTATGAATCCGCTATGGGCGGCCGCGATGCTTTCTGGTGCAATGCGCCGGTTATTGGCGGCACGCAGCATGTTTCACGACGCTTCATCGTGATGGGCTTCAACTTCGAGCGCGATGTCGGCTGCATGCTTGAGGACATGGGCCACCGCGCCGAGAGCATCCTCGAACATGTTTTCCGCAACGAAATTCCGACCCGCAACCTGTGGAGACAATTCAGCCTGTACGACAAGATCGCACGAGGCCATGCTGCATGTGGTAATGTACACTTTGCCCCTAACAGCGAGCGCGATTATGACTGGGGAAACAGGCGAATGGTGCTGAGCACCGCCGATAACTGGTTGGATTTCCCTCATGGAAACAGAGCTGCACGCGCGATGAACTGTGCCGAATGGGGCAATGGAGACATGCGCGCACATCATCTTTGGTGGTTGCAGCACCTGCCGCATACCGAAGGTTTGTCAGCAGGGGGAATATCCAACAACTGGTGGAGCTATATCGTTGAGCCGGACCGGGCATGAATCGCCGACTCCTGCCCGGTTAGTTTGTTTGAACGAGAAAGTATTGACAATCGCTCCGGCGCGTGTACAATGACGGTTACAGGGAGCTCCAAGGAATTGGTAAGCGACCTCATCGGAGCCAAAGACTAAACAAAACTGGCCTTCGAGTCCGTGAGGAATCACAACCGAAGTCTGGCAAAGTATAGATCGAGGCAATTTCGATGCGATGAAGCTTCAAAAACCTGTGAAGTGGAACTGGAAACAGTACAACACTCAGGGATAGAAGCAGAGCAAAGAAAGAGTATTTGAGTTGTTGTAGTTCTCCTGGAACCGAAAGGTAGATAGAGAAAGAGCAAGGCTCAAAGAAAGGTGAGGATAGCGGAAAGTTACTTGGGGCCCCTGCCTTTTTCGTTTTCCGTGTGCTCTTTCAGGACCCGGGCATCCAGCAGGCCGATATACGGCAGATTGCGATACTTCTCCTGATAGTCCAGCCCATACCCCACCACAAAGCGGTCCGGCAAATCAAACCCTTTGTACTTCAACGGGATATTGATCAGGCGGTGTTCAGGTTTATTGAACAATACACAGACTTCCAGGCTGGCTGGTTGCCGCGCCCGCAGGTTGCGCAGCAGATAGTTCAAGGTCAAACCGGTATCGATGACATCCTCAATGAAAATGACATGCCGACCTGCCAATGGCGTCTCGAGGTCCTTTGCCAGATGCACAATGCCCTGGTTACGGGCTTCGGCGGAATAGTTTGAGACTGCGATAAAGTCGACAGTCACAGGTATATCGATTGCGCGCAGGAGATCCGCCATGAAGAAGAGAACTCCCTTAAGCACACCAACCAGCAAGGGGTTCTTGTAAACATAATCATTCGATATCTGTTTACCGATCTCTCGTACCCGGCGCTGGATCTCCTCAGATGAAATAACGATTTCCCGAACATCAGCTTGCATCTCTGAGCTAACTGCATTTTTACTTGTTTGAGGCTGTTCCATTCGATTGTGCGTCCGTTCCGCTTAACTGCTGCGCTTCGGTCATCAGGCCATACTTAACCATCAGGTCTCGCATTTCCCTGCGTTTGAACAGCTTGATGTTGACATCGGGATATAGTTCTTTCATTCGCCGCAATCGGCGGTTTTTATAGGTACTCAGGCGTGGTCTTAAGGTTGTCAACTCGACATACAGATTCTGCTCTGACAGGTAAAAGTCCGGTCGAAATGCTTCGGTCACATTCCCCTGTTCGTCCCATTCCAACGGGAATGTACGTGGTTCGTACTCCCACTTTATGCCATAGAAATCCAGTATCCGGCTGAAAATCTCCTCTGCCGGGTGCGCAAATTTAGGCGGCTTACTGTCCGAAGCTGTCACACTAATAGTCCCTCAGGATGGTGATTGTGTCGAGGCCGGTTGCGCCTTAGCCAGCGCCAGCTTGCAGACTATGTCTGTTGCTGTTGCCACCGAGACGTATGCGGTGTTGATGACCAGATCGTACAGTTCGGGATCTTCCCAGGCGACCTGATAGTAGGTTTTCAGATACTCGCTCCGGCTACGGTCGCTGGCCTCTATCTGCGCCTGAGCCGCAGTCCGTGTAATGGATAGTCGTTCTGCCAAGCGTTCAACACGAAGCCGCTCCGGTGCGATGATTCTGACATGCGCGACACCAGGAAAATCGCGCAGGGTAACCTGCCCCGCCCTGCCGACGATAATGACATTGCCAGCCTGCGCCAGCTCCCGCATGACCTGTAGCATGGCATCGCAATAAGCGCGACGCGCTTTCGCGGTCGGCGTCAATTTCAATAAATTGAGTTCATCTATGATGGAGATGGCTACTTCCGGCGCGCTGGCTCGGCGAGCGGCTTCGTTGATCACGTCGCGTTGAACCATCCTGCAGCCAAGACGCGCAGCAGCCAGGGCTGCCACTTCGCGTCCCAGGCTACCCAGTTGTCTCGAGATGGTGACGACAGCCATTGCTGCACCTCCAGGCCAACACAATCACAGCGTCGCCAGCCAGGAGCGCATCGTTGCCGGGTCTTCCTTGAACATCAACGAACCGGGCACGATGTAGTCTGCGCCAGCCTGACTGATCAATGGCACTGTCTCTCGGCGTATCCCGCCATCAGCCAGAATCTCAGTTTTTAAGTTACGCGACCTGATGACGTCACGCGCCTGGCGGATTTTAGACGGCACAACTGCATCCATTGAGGCTCCCTTGATACCCATCGCCGTGCCCAGAATCGTTACCGTATCGAGCAAACCCCAGAATGGTTCAAGAAGGTCAACCGATTCAGAGACAAGCAGCGACAGACCGGCCTGTTTTCCTCGTTCATGGATCGTCTCCAATGCTTTGGTAATGCTCTGCGAATCAGGCAGCGAGTCAAGGCACAGGATGAAGCCAGCTACACCGGCATCGATAAACGGGTCCAGCCAGATCAAAGGATCGGTAGTCATCAGGTGCGCCTCAAATACACGCGAGGTACAACGGCGTATAGCTTTCACCTGATCGGGAAAGAAAAGCAGATTACCGACATAATGCCCATCTGCCACATCGAGGTGAAAGCGTTCCGAGTAGGGTTCGACGCGCTTGATTTCAGATTCAAGATTCGCTAAATCCGCGGACCACAGCGAGGTCGAGCATTTGAGCATGTGAATACCCTGGCGCACTCAGTAGAGCGTATGATGAAACCAGTACATGCAGCAACCGCTATGAGTGCGGCGTCTACTGGCGGATTTTAGCATGTCCGGTACACTAAATGATCTATGAAAATCGGCATACTCGGCGGCACTTTCGATCCCCCGCACATCGGTCATCTTGTGATCGCCGACCAGGCGCGTGCCCAATTACAACTGGATCGCGTGTGGTTTGCACCGGTTGGCACACCGCCGCACAAGTCCACGGAGAGGGTTTCGTCTGCAGAACACCGGGTGATGATGACCCGACTTGCCATCGCGGACAATCCGGACTTCGAGTTGACACTTGCCGACGTTAACCGCCCCACCCCACATTACATCACCACGCTGTTTGAATCACTCAACGAGCAATACAAGCAGGTTGACTGGTACCTGATCGTCGGTGGCGACTCGCTGGTAGAGCTGCCTCGCTGGCATCAACCGCAGCGCCTGTTGAGCCTGGCCCGGTTAGCTGTGGCGAATCGCACCGGCTTTCAACCTGATCTGGCATCTCTGGAGTTATCGCTGCCGGGTATCAGCGGGCGTATCGTATGGGTAGACAGCCCCATCATCGATCTCGCATCACGGGACCTGCAACGCCGCGCGCGGGAGGGTCTGCCGCTACGCTATGTGGTGACACAGGAAGTTGCACAATATATCTATGCAAACTCTTTATACAACCTGAATCACTGAATTTAAGGATGTGATTGTCAGGGCGCCTTGACACAGCGAAAGCCAACGTCCGGGTGATAGGTCGTCGGGAAGTTGTGGATACGCCGCGTTACTCGCAGGTCGTCGGGCGAGCTGTTGAATCCACCGCCACGCATGCTCTTCTGGTCGCTGTTCTTCGCCGGGTGCGGGTTGTCTGCGGGGCTGGATCGATAGTAGAGGGGGTCAAACCAGTCGTCCGTCCACTGCCATACGTTGCCCGCCATGTCATATACGCCAAATGGGCTGACGCCACTGGTATAAAAACCGACGGGCGCCGTGTCACCGGAAGGCACGCGCGTCTTATCAAAGTTATTGCCCCAGGGATAGGCGCGCCCATCGGTGCCCCGGGCCGCATACTCCCACTCCGCCTCAGTCGGCAGCCGTTTGCCCTGCGCGCGACAGTACGCATCGGCATCCCACCAGGAGACAAAGCGCACTGGATGTTCCCAGCGTGATGGCGTATCGTCAATACGCCATGTGCGTGTGATCGGCTCATTGGCGACCTCAGCACTGGTCTTGAACTTCGTGCGGTTCACAAAGTCGCGGAATTGCTCGACGGTAACCGGGAAGCGGTCAATCTCGTATGCCGATAGATGAACGGAATGGGCCGGCTGCTCTTCTACCGGCCCGTCATTACGGCCCATCGTGAAGGTGCCTTCCGGGATGGAGACCATCGAGCCAATCGGTGAGATGACAGGCGTGCCGTTAACGATGGCATCGACGCCGCCACGCACAGGCTGTACCACGGTCGGCGACTGAAGTGTATTTCCGCCAGCATCGACGGCTCTCACCTGAACGCGGTAGTCGCCATTCACATCCGTTTGCCAGCCATACACCAGGTTGTATTCGGTTGCGCCATGCGCATCGGCGCTGGCAACCACCTGGTCATTGATCAGCAGTTCGATGCGTTGCAACCCTGCAGGGCTGAGCGCATTCGCCGCGAAGTAGACCGGTGTATGCGCTCGTATAGCGTCGAACGTCGACGGTGATAGCAGCCAGGCGCCCGGAGGGCGGGGGGTTAATGTGGGTTGCGGCGTGGCAGTGGGCGTCCCTGTGGCTGGCACAGGGGTGGTTGGGCCTGCCCCCTGCGTCGTTGCCGGATTAATCCGTGTCACCTGCGCCGTAGCAGTCAGCACGATCGGTGTATCGGTCGATTGGGGCAATACAGCCGTAGTGACAGCAACGGTTACCGGCGCGGTTGCGCGTGGCGTCGGCGACACCGGCGGATTATTGCTGCAGGCGCCCAGGGCTAATATAATCAATGCGGCAGGCAGCCGCCGCAATCCACGAAACAGCATGATCATAACTCGTATCAAGTAGAAAAGTGCAGTCCCGGAACTCTGGACGCTTATAACAGACTCGGCTGCGCTGGTGGCGTATAGGGTATCTTCAGATGCTCGTAGGCGCGCTGCGTGGCAATGCGCCCGCGCGGGGTGCGGTCAAGAAATCCCAGTTGCAGCAGGTACGGCTCCACGACATCCATGATCGTGTCGGACTCTTCGCTGATGCTGGCGGCGATCGTCTCCAGCCCCACCGGCCCGCCGTTGAACTTCTGGATGATCGTATACAGCACCCGTCGGTCCAGATCGTCCAATCCCAGAGGGTCGACATCCATCAGCGTGAGCGCCTCAGTGGCCAGTTCCGGGCTGATCGTACCGTCTGCTTTCACCTGGGCGTAATCGCGCACTCTTTTCAACAGCCGTAAAGCGACGCGGGGAGTGCCGCGCGCGCGCCGTGCCACATCGGTAAGTGCTGCCGGCTCTATCGGTGTATTGAGCAGACGGGCGGCCCGGGCGACGATCATCTCCATAGCGTCCAGCGGGTAGAAGTCGACTCGATACTGCGCGCCAAACCGTGCGCGCAATGGCGCTGTGATCGATGCCAGCCGCGTCGTGGCGCCAATCACCGTCATCGGCGGCAGCTTCAGCCGCACGCTTCTTGCGCTGGGGCCTTTGCCAATGACGATATCCAGCGCGTAATCTTCCATCGCCGGGTACAGCACTTCCTCGACAATGCGATTCAGCCGGTGGATTTCATCAATGAACAGAATGTCGCCCTTACGCAGGTTGGTCAGAATGGCGGCAAGGTCGCCTGCCCGTTCAATTGCTGGCCCCGAAGTCACCCGAACATTGGCGCCCATCTCGTGACCGATCACATGCGAAAGTGTCGTCTTGCCAAGGCCCGGCGGGCCGTATATCAGAATATGGTCCAGCGCCTCGCCGCGCGAGCGGCTGGCTTGGATTAGAATACGCAGATTGTCCCGGATTTTATCCTGGCCAATCAGATCATCCAGCGTCTGTGGACGCAGTGCGCGGTCGAGTGTGCCGTCGTCGCCCGGCTGGCCATGACCGGAAACCATGCGTGATTCGTTGTCTTGTGCCATATCGCGATATTACCTTTTACCGTGCGACCGCTGACAGCGCCGATCGCAAATCGATTATAGGTGATAGACGATGCCGTATTTAGTCGATGGACACAATCTCATCGGGCAGATGCACAATCTTTCGCTCTCAGACCCCGATGATGAAGATAAGCTGATCGAGCACCTGCGGATTGTGGCCGATCGTGCGCACAAGCGAATCACCGTGGTCTTCGACCCCAATCCACACGATCGCACACCGCCTATCGGTGGCAACAGCACACAACATGGCAGGGTGACGGTTATCTTCGCGCATCCCGGCAGAAAAGCAGACGATGTTATCAGGCGCATTGTCAGCGACACCAGAGACAAACAGGGGCTCATCGTCATCACATCGGACGCGGCCGTCGCCGACTTTACACGACGATGCGGGATCAAGGTGCAGAGTTCATCCGAATTCGATAAGTGGGCGCAATTGCAACTGGCTGGAAAACACAACCCAAACGCGAAACCGCTGGGCGGCGCGAGTGAGGTCATCAATTGGGCGGAAGTTTTCAAGGAGCCCGAACCCCCGCCCGAATTCAATAAACCTCCTCAGGCACCACCCATGAAAAAGAAGCCGACACGCTCCGAGCAACTCAAGCAGCAGGTCAAAAGAATACGACCGCTGAAGTAGCACCAGGCATGGGCAATATGGCAAAGTCGTTACTGGCAGGCACGTCAGACTTATTGCATAGCCTGGCTGCAGACGCACCGCGTATCTTTCTGGCATTGGCGATATTTATCGGGGGCCTGGTAGTTGCCGACATCGCCCGGCGTGCCGTGCTGAAAGCCAGCGCGCAGACCCGTCACGGCAGCCGGGTCAGGGTCGGGCTGTCCCAGGTGCTATTTGCCACATCGGTCACAATTGCGGCGCTGGTGTCTCTGACCATCGTCGGAATCGACATCGGCTCACTGGTGACCGGACTGGGATTGACCAGCCTGGCAATCGGATTCGCATTGCGCGATATCATCGAGAACACCTCAGCCGGCATATTGCTGTCCTTCAGCCAGCCATTCGCAATCGGCGACTGGATTCGCGTGGGCACTGACGAAGGCATGGTGCTGGATATCAGTGTGCGCGCTACCAAGATCAAGACAGCAGACGGCACGGAATTGTATGTTCCGAATCGCGCCATTTATGGCGGCGCCGTGGAAAACAAGACTGCCTTCAAAGAACGGCGTTACAGTGTGGAGTTCCTGTTGCCGGCCGGCAGCGACTATGTTGAGGTATGCACCGCATGCGAACATGCCGCGATAGAGACCCCGGGTGTGCTGACTCATCCAGCCGCATCAAGCCAGTTGACGCTGGAGGGATCAGGACTCATGCGCCTGCACCTCTATTACTGGGCCGAACGAAACACAGATATTGCGAGATTGTCCACACTGTTGATAAGCAGGCTGCAACCCATTGTCACCCCCGCAAAAACCTCATAGTTACATTCTGTACCTCAGTATGTGCGATAGAATAGCGCAATCCCGTTCGGCAGAACTCGCGTGATCCGGATGTCCTGCGCCTGGCTAAATGCGTAATCACACAGTCACCACATCTCATCCGGCTATACAGGCTGAAGAACGAGACAACTGAATAGCGGCTGGTTAGCACAATCAGAACCTGATTGTTCTGCCGGTGTTGGGTTATCAGATTATCGATGCATCGTCGCTCGCCGCCGTACATGGAGATCATACTGCTATGTCATACGAAGTCAGGCATAAGAAACTGCTGGAATGGGTTGCCGAATCGGCAGCGTTATGCCAGCCTGACAGCATATACTGGTGCGACGGCAGCCAGGCAGAGTATGACACGTTGATGGGACAGATGGTTGTCGATGGTATGGCCACTCCGCTTCAGAAACGGCCAAACTCGTATCTTTTCCGTTCTGATCCCAGTGACGTCGCCCGTGTTGAATCGCGCACTTTCATCAGCACCACGAACCGCGACGATGCCGGACCGACGAACAACTGGGTCGCTCCTGGTGACCTGAAGGCAACAATGCGCTCGCTGTATCAGGGCTGCATGCATGGCCGCACGATGTACGTCGTTCCCTATTCCATGGGACCGCTCGATTCACCCATCTCGGCTATCAGCGTTGAGATCACTGACAGTCCGTATGTCGTCTGCAATATGCGCATCATGACCCGTATGGGACAGGCAGTGATCGACAAACTTGGCACAGACGGAAGGTTCTTCCCGGCGCTACATTCGATAGGCGCGCCGTGCGATCAGAGCGACGTCAGCGACGTGTGGCCCTGCGCTGATATCGAGAACAAGTACATCAGCCACTTTCCTGAAGAAGGATTGATCTGGTCATTCGGTTCGGGTTACGGCGGCAACGCCCTGCTTGGCAAGAAGTGCCTTGCGCTGCGCATCGCTTCGGCGGTTAGCAAACGTGAAGGTTGGATGGCGGAACATATGCTGATTCTGCGTCTGACCAGCCCGACGGGTCGAAAATACCACATTGCCGCCGCCTTCCCTTCTGCCTGCGGAAAGACAAATCTGGCCATGATCACGCCGACTATTCCGGGCTGGAAAGCGGAATGCTTTGGCGACGACATCGCATGGATGAAGCCCGGAGACGACGGGAGACTGTACGCAATCAATCCCGAAGCCGGGTTTTTCGGCGTTGCGCCGGGAACCTCGTATGCAACGAATCCAATCGCGATGGACACCATCAGGGAGAACGTCATCTTTACCAACACCGCACTGACTGATGATGGCGACGTATGGTGGGAAGGGGTGAACGGCACTCCGCCGC
>JAKALH010000045.1 GCA_021813225.1 Chloroflexota bacterium | reverse complement strand
TTCGAACTCCCAACTGCGGGCTTTAGCGGAAGTCTATGCCTGTAAGGACTCGCAGGAGAAGTTCCTGCACGACTTCGTGGCGGCGTGGGACAAAGTCATGAATCTTGACCGATTCGACCTCGCCTGGTCGTAGCCATAACGCCTTCGAGGCTTCTGACAGGGCGGCGAAAGGCACCTGGGCCAACGCAGGCCTGTGCCGGGCCGCCCTGTCTACTCACTTCATGGCGTTACACCGCCCATTTACGTCTTCCTCATCACGCTGCGTTGCTGTTGCCACACAGTCAAGCGCAGCCGCCGCCCCGCTCTATCGTCTGCGCCTGGCTACCTCTCGTCTGTTATAACCCGCCCTGGGCATTTGCTCAATCCGTAACTCCGGGAGTGTCATGCTGCGGTGGTTTTTGCGACTTCGCTTGCCGCAATCATCTTCGATTCTTTCAACTGCGTGCACAGCAATAGACTTGCCGCAGTCAGAACAATCAGCACGGCAAGTGGCGCGGTCATCGCGCCGGTGTCGGGTGACTTAAACAGATCCATGCCCAGGATGAACAGCACGCCCGATACCTGCCCCATCATCAGGAGCAGGCCGTTGGATGTGCCTTCCGGGGCGGGGAAGGTGATTTCCGCGCCGTACTGAAAACCGATCGGCCCGGCGGTCAGCAGGAAGAATCCGAGCAGGAACGCAGACGCCATCAGCAGCGCAGCGGTTCCGGCGAACGTCAGCCCCAGCAGCCCGAGCACCGCGCCAGCCAGCGCGACGACGATGAACGGGATGCGCCGGTGGGCGCGGTCGGACAGCGACGGCACGCGGTTGGTCGCGCGCGCTGAACACCTCCGTCACCGCCGATGGCGCCGAGTGGATTGGGAAGCTCGCCCACCAGTATTTCGCCAGCAGCGCCCATGTCGTCGACTGGTTCCACGCCAAGACCCATCTGTGGAGTGCGGCCCATGTCGTGTCCGCCACCGACGAGAGCGCCGCGGTGTGGGTGCGCCAGCAATCCGATCTGCTCTACAACGGGCAGGCCAACACGCTGGCCGATCAACTGGATCGGGCCCGACTCAGCCTCGCGACTCCCGACGCTCAGAACGTCCTGCGCCTCGAGGCGGGTTACTTCCGCACCCATCACGAGCGCATGCAGTATCGAGACTTCCAGGCCGCCGGCGTGCCCATCGGCAGTGGCACGGTCGAAGCCGGCGCCAAGCAGTTCAAGGCCCGTTTCAGTCAGAGCGGCATGCGCTGGTCCCGCGTCGGCCTTCAGAATGCGATGCCGTTCCGGGCCGCCGTCATGAGCCAGCGCTTCGACGCCTTGTGGAAGGCCGCTTGCCCCTGTTAAGAAATGCAGCCGGTGCGCGCGTCATGCCCGCGGCCTGCGCGGGGGATGACGAACCAACATCCTGTTGCCAATACGAAGAAGTCCGGCTTCCACGACGAAGCCGGACTTCTCACGGCGAACCGGGCGGTCAATATCGTTACAGGCCCAGGTCCTGCTTCATCTGGTCAAACTGCTCTTTGGTGATCTCGCCTTTGGCATAGCGGCGCTTCAGGATGTTGAGCGGCTGCTCCGGCTGGCCGGGCGGCAGCATCTGCGACGGGCGATCCGGCCCGCGGAAGATGGCCGACACCAGCCACACGATCCCGCCGATCATCAGCACGCCGAAGATCAGCGAGAAGATACCGCCGCCGAAGGGAAACAGGAACATCCGCATGGGCGCGAACGCGAAACCGCGGTAGCCGATGCCCACATCGCGACCGAAGATGAACCATGCCGCCATGCCGGCTACGACGGCCAGCAGAATCAACACCATGACAATCGAAAGAGCGACCTTTAATGCTTTGCTCATAGTAATCACAACCTCCATGCACCCCGGCTTTTCGACAACTTCACGCCCGGTGCACTTGATTACCCGAACTATAACGCCGCCAGATTAGAAAATCCGTTTCCGTTATGAAGAAGAAGCTGAGACAGGCGTTGCCGTCGTGTTAAGGCGACCTGCCCCGCCCTGAAGACCCTCGGCGACATGGCGATGGGGACATGGAAATAAGGCCCAAATCGGACTCCCGGAGTCTCGACTAGAACGAGCGCTTCAGGAATTGCCCGTCGCCGGCGCGGCCCGTGTGGCGGCCGTTCTGCACGATGGCCCTGCCGCGCAGCAGCACATCGCGCGCCCAGCCGGCGCACGTCATGCCGTCGCACACCGAGTAGTCCAGTGCGGAGTGCAGTTGCGCCGCGCTCAGCTCGCGCGGGCTGTCGGGGTCGAAGATGACGATATCGGCATCGTAACCGGGGGCCAGCCGCCCCTTGCTCCGCAGACCGTGCAGCTCGGCCGGGCGGGTGCTGCACACGCGCACCCAGTCGTTCAGGCTGATCTTTCCGGCGCGCACGCCGTACTCATACAGCAGACCCAGGCGCGTCTCGATGCCGGGCATGCCGTTGGGGACGCGCCGGAAGTCGCCGGCGCCCAGGTCCTTCTGCGCGCGCGTAAACGGGCAGTGGTCGGAACTCACCACATCCAGCACCCCTGTCTTCAACTTGCGCCACAGCGCATCCAGGTCGGCCTGCGGGCGCAGGGGCGGGGCGCACATCCACAGCCGCGCGTCCGGGCGCGCCAGCTTATCGTCGGTGAATACCAGGTACTGCGGGCAGGTTTCGCCGAACACATTGGTCAGTCCGCGCCCCTTGGCGCCCGCAACCACGCTGCCGGCCAGGTCACAACTGATGTGGAAGATCAGCACGCGCGCGCCGCTCAGTTCCGCGCACATGATGGTGCGGTTCACGGCTTCAGCTTCCTGGATGGCCGGGCGCGTGCGCGCATGGTTCAGGCCGTTGACCAGTTCGGCGGGCGAGGTGACCGCATCGCGCAGCGCCTGCAGCACGTCGCCATTTTCGGCATGCACACAGGCCAGCCCGTTCACCTCGGCGATGGCGCGCAACGCGCGAAACAGGTCGGCGTCCTGCACCTGCAGGCCGCTGTAGGCCTGGTACATCTTGAAGGTGGGGCAGCCGGCGTCGGCGGCCTGGCGGATTTCGCCGATGCGATAGTCGCTCACCCGTTTATTCACGCCGCCGATCGGCGCCTCGTCCGGGTGGATGGTGGTGTGAAAACCGTAGTCGATGACGGCGTCGCGGGCGTCGTCCACGCGCTCATGCAGCGCTTCCATCAGCGTCTGGCCGGGCAGCGCCTGGATGAAATCCACGACGGAAGTGACGCCGCCCAGGGCCGCGGCGCGCGTACCGGTGCACCAGTCGTCGGCGCTGTAGATGCCGGCGGCGGTCAGCATGTGCAGGTGCACGTGCGCATCGACGGCGCCAGGCAGTACATAGCAGCCGGCGGCGTCGATGACCTGCCCCGCCGCAGGCATGTCCTGCGGACTCAGCAGCGCGGCGATTTTGCCGCCGTTGACGGCGACATTGGCGCGGAACACGGCGTCGGTGGTGACGGCCGTTCCCTGTGTGATGAGCAGATCAAATGGCATGTTTCCCTACCCTTGCGATGCCTCTGCCGAGATCGCAGATCGGAACGCATCCTGCATTTCCTCGACGGTAAGAACATCATGGCGCGAAAGCCCGTCCAGGCGCTGGGCGGCGCGCGTAATCTGCGGCGGTTCCACATAGGTCTGCTTCAGCAGGTCGGGCTGCGAGAAGACCGCGCGGACGGTGTCGTCCACCAGCACGCGCCCCCCGCGCAACGCGATCGCGCGCTGGGCGTAGCGCGCCACGATGGACATCTCGTGTGTGACGATGATGATGGTGTGGCCGGCCTGCCACAGGCTGCGCAGGAACTCCATAACCTCGACTGACTGGCGCATGTCCTGGCCGGTGGTCGGCTCGTCCACGATGATGGTGCGCGGCTTCAGCGCCAGAATGGACGCGATAGCCACGCGCTGGCGCAGCCCCTTGGGCAGGAAGAACGGGTGCGTGGCGTACAGCTCCGGCGCGACTCCGGCGACGCGGGCGGCTTCGTCCACACGCGCCTGCACTTCATTCGCCGATAGGTTGATGTTGCGCGGGCCGTAGGCGATTTCCTTCTGCACCGAGTCGTTGAACAACTGGTGGTCGGGGTTCTGGAATACATACCCGATGCGGGTGACGAGCTGTTTCACAACACCCTTGCCGCGCGTGTCGATGCCGTCCACCACCACGCTGCCGCTGGTCGGCTTGAACAGCCCGTTCATGCATTTCGAAAGCGTCGTCTTGCCGGAGCCGTTCTGCCCGATCAGCGCAACGAATTCCTGCCGGCCGATACTGACGTTGATATCGAACAGCGCGGGCGTGCCGTCGGGATAGTTGTAGTCCAGGTGCGTCACTTCCAGATAGGCGCTCATCGGTTGTCCCTCGCGTTGCGCAGGGCGTCCTGCATCAATGTCACGCCCTCGTCGAAGCGGTTCGGCAACACCTGCTCAGGCGGCACATAGCCCGACTGTTTGAGCCAGTATGCGAAGCTGGTCACTTCCGGCGGGTACACGCCGCTGCCGACGATGTTCGGCAGGTCGTCGAAGAAGTGCGCCGGCGGGGCCATGCGCGCAATCTGCCCGTCCTGCATCAGCAGCAACTGGTCGGCCAGCGGGGCCAGTTGCTCGATGTTGTGCTCCACCACGATGATGGTGCGGTCGCCGGCATCCTTCAGCTTGCGCAGGATGTCGAAGATGAACTGCTTGCCCAGCGGGTCGATCATCGAGGTAGGCTCGTCCATGATGATGATGGGCGGGTTCATGGCCAGCACGCAGGCGATGGCCATGCGCTGCTTCTGCCCGCCGGAGATGTCGTACGGGCTTTTATCCAGCAGATCGCCGATCATGGTCACGCCAACGGCCCAGTCCAGGCGCTCTTTGATTTTTCCCAGGTCGTAGCCGGTGTTCTCCAGGCCGAACACCAGTTCCTCCTCCACGGTCATGGCGGTGAACTGCGCCTCGGGGTCGGCGAAGACCAGGCCGACCTGCGTGGCGATCTCCAGGCCGCTCATCTTCAGCACGGGACTGCCGTAAATTTCCACCGAGCCGCGGTAGACGCCGTTGAACGAATGCGGAATGAGGCCGCAGATGCTGTTGATGAGCGTCGTCTTGCCCTGCTCGTTGGCGCCGACGATGCCCAGGAACGTGTTCTCCGGGATTTCCAGGTTGATGCCGCGCAGCGCGAACTGGGTGGTGTGCTCGTACTTCCATTCCAGGTCTTTGATGACGACGGCATTGGTCATGATGGCCACCCCAGCCCTAGAAGATGATGCAGCAGAATGTTGATGGGAGAGTGCGGCAGCCGGAACGCGCCAAAACCGTACTCGGCCACGGCGGCGCCCACGAACAGCGTCATCAGCACCGCGATCACCAGCCAGTCCATGCCGGTCATCGTGTATTGGGTCAGGATGTAGTCGGAGCGCTTATTGCCGTGCCCCACCCTGCCGGTGAAGTTGTAGCCGCGCGCAAACAGGGCATGGCTGATTTCGTCCGCGCGGCGCAGGGCGATGGAGAACAGCGGCACCAGGTACATGACGTACAGCTTCACCTGGTCGCCCAGCTTCAGCGCCGACTTGTCCAGCCCGCGCGCCTGCTCGGCCTCGCGGATGGTGTTGAAGTCTTCCATGAACATCCCCGCCGCGCGTATGGAGAAGCCGACCACATACGAGGCCAGGAAGGGCAGTTTCAGCGAGCGCAGCGCCACCAGCATGTCGCGCTCGCGGTTGGTGGAGAAGTACAGTATGGTGCCGAACAGCATCGCCATCAGCCGCCAGTACGACGCGAACGTGAAGTAGACGGGCTGGTAGTAGATGGTGAGCGGCCCGATGTGGATGGGCGTGAAGGTGGGATCGTTGCCCGGCGCCAGAATGACCACCAGGAACATGAAGATGGCGATGGTGACGATCATGGGCATGTAGATGCGCAGGCGCTTCAGGTCCGCCTGGCCCCACACCAGCAGCAGGATCGTGCACACAACCAGCGCAAAGTTGATCTCCGGCATGTCGATGAAGATGGGCACGACGCCGAAGAACACGAACATGATCAGGCGGGTGACAGGATGGTAGCGATAGAAAGGCGATTCGATGGGGACGTAGCCCAGCAGGGTCTTGCGCAGTTTCGCCGCGCGGACGCCGCCAGGCGCTTCAGCCGATGTTGCCATTGATGCTAACTCTTTCTCACTCGATGCAGAACAGTTGCCGGCGCGGGGGCACCCGCATACCGGCGATTCTACCCTGTGGCAGCGCCGTTACGGCGTGAAGTCTGACTCCGGCAGGAAGTCAGACTCCAGATTTGCCCGCGACAAGGAACGAGAACGGCGCTTAAGCCCACCAGCCCTTGCAGAAGGCCTTCGAGCGCAGCACCAGTGGCGACACGAACTTGAGGATGATAGAGCCGAGGATGATCGAGGGGATGGAGTTGCCGATGAACCATCCCAGCACGGTTGTGAGCGCAGCGGCGCTGGTCACCAGGCCGAAGGCCAGCAGAACGCCGGTGCCCCAGATGGCGCCGATGGCGTTGGGCAGGATCGCGCCCAGCAGAATCCACACGATCCAGTCTTTGCTGGTGCGCAGCGAGGGATCAGACTTGAATATGCGAAAGGCGATGGCAGCGATGATGCCCTGCGCCAGGTTGCCGGGGATATAGGCGATCGATACTGGCAGCGGGGCGGAACCGGACAGCGAGTTGGAGATCAGCGGGAAGAGGAATGAGGCAATAGCGCCCCAGCCGCCGAACCAGATCGACCCGATGGACTGCACGGCCTGGCCGGGCCAGAAGGCCGACACGAAACCGATCGGGACAGCCAGGCTGCCGAACGTGCCGACCACGATGCCGATGCCGGTGAAGAGCGCCAGAATAACAACGTGAATGATGCCCGGTTTGCGGATTTCGCCGGGTTCTATTGCCCAGACATTCGTCTGTGTCGATGCAGTTGATGCCATAGATGCCATGGTTAATCTCCTGGATATGGACGGGAACAAATGACGGAAAAGTGCTTACGGATGAGTGAACGAACCAGGCAGGGCCTGAGGTGGTGCGGACATTGCTTACTTCAGTTAGATCCTCCTTTCGTGAACGGCGCACGTCACTGAAAAACAACCTTTATACGCCGGGCGCGCGCATAAAGGCTACTAGGACCTTAACGAACAACTTGTAAAAGCGACTTTGATTCTAGTGGCGATGTTTCAAATGTCAAGCATAAAATAGCTACGAAATCGACACCTGTGCCTATGCAATACCTGAGTGAAATGTGAGCATCGCGCGAGCCGCGGCCCCCGTCATGCCTGCGAATGCGGACAACCAGTAAACCTGACAAGTCTTGACGGCCTGTCAGGTTTGGTGTCGCCTCAGTCAGTTGCCAGAAGTTCCGGATGCGGCTCGTGGCTGTGGGGTGAGGCGCCGAACGGTCAAGCAGCCGAATTATCAGGACGCCGCCGGCGGCTGGATGATCTTGAACAGCGCGCCGCTGGGGTCGGCCACAGCCGCCAGCCGCCCGAAGGGTGAGTCGTCGATACGGCTCATCAACCTGCCGCCGTGGCTGGTGATTGCCGCAGCCGTCTGATCGGCGCTGGCGACTGCGAAGTAGATGAGCCAGGTCGGGTGAAAATCGCCCCAGGATGGGTCGATCTGCATGATGCCGGCAAGCTGTTTGTCACCCTGTTTGAGCACGTAGTATTCCATGCCGCCGGGCATCGCGTCCGCGCTGGCGCCGAGGAGCGCCGCGTAGAAATCGCGCGATTGTTTTGCGTCTGACGAATACAGTTCGTACCACGTCGCCGAGCCGGGTTCATCGGAAACCTCGAAGCCGATATTGCGTCCGGCCTGCCACAACCCGAATGGAACGCCGCCCGGGTCGGTGCAGACCGCCATGCTGCCAAACTCGCCGACCACCATGGGCGGGAACAGGACCTTGCCGCCCAGCCCGGCCACGCGCGCGGCGTCGGCCTGAACGTTGTCGCTGGCGAAATACAGGCTCCACGCCGGCGGCATGGGCGGGCCATCGGGCTGCATGGGAGTCATGCCGCCGGTCATGCGATCTCCCAGCCGTGCGGTGGTGTAACCGCCAAACTCCGGGCCGCCGATGTCATACCCCCAGCCGAATACGGCATGGTAGAACCGGCGAGCCGCCTCGATATCCGTCGCCATCAGGTCAACCCATGTGGGCGCGCCGGCTGGTTTTGCCTGTCTGTAAGTAGCCATCATTACTCCTTTTTCAAACAACAAGAATCACTGGCGGACACATCAACCCACACATGGAAAGTGCGCAACATGCATATGCTTCCCGTGCGTTATACGCAAACCACATACGGTTTGTTACCGAAGCGGCGCGTAACGATCAGGCCTCAACTGCCGGCAGGTTATTGCTGCCGCGATGCAGATGATTCCATAAAATTCGCGCGCATCTATAATGCAGAACAATTGTTCTAGACAGCACTGAGTATAAATACATCAGAGCGGTTTGTCAATGCGGATTTTCGCAGCCGGTTTAGCGCTCATATTCCCGGCTGCGTTCCAGCGTGTAACGGAGCATCTCCAATGTTTCGGCGACCTCAGCGGGGGACGACGGCGGGGCGGGGTTACGCCGCCCTGCCGGGGCGCGCTCGATCAACGCCGACCAGCGCGGGTGCAGCGCCGACTGCGCCCAGCGAGCCGCATCCTGCTTCGAGACGATATCGCCATTCGCCAGCGTATACAGGATACGGCACTGCGAAAGCACAATGTACGACTGGTATCCCTGTGACCCGATCCGTGCGGGGTTTTTCAGCAGGCCGGTCGCCCAGCCGGACAGCGCCGCATGCATGCCGCGCCGCAACTGGTCGGGCGAGACCGGATCGATCAGCGTCTGCGCAGCGGGACCGGCCAGCGTGATGCCGCTCTTGCGCAGGATGTAGCGATGCACATCCCATTCTTCGCCGTGTTCGATCATCTTGAGCCGTTCGCCCATGCCGCGCTCGATGTTCGGGTGCAGGCAATTTGCCGGGTCGAAGCGACGCAGCGCCCGCGCCGACAGGTACGATCCTTCCAACTGGGTCGCCCAGACCGAGTCCGTCGCGGCGATGCGGTCGTGCATGGCCTGCAACGCGGCGAAGCGGTCGCCTTGTATCTCAGCGTCGCATACGGCAACGAAGTCGATGTCGCTGTCTGCGTCGAAGCCGCCATTCGCCAGCGAGCCATCGAGGTACATGCCAACCAGGCCGTCGCCCAGGATGGCGCGTATGCCGGCCAGCAGTTCACGCAGCAAGGCGTTTACTTCAGGATATGGCGTGGGAACCTTGATATCACTGGACATCGATTGTCACCATGCGCACTATGTTCGCACAACTCCGGGTTCCAGCGGAAGGCAGATTTGACCGCCGAGTTGGCTGCCAGAAATTCCTGGCGACCTTTGCGGCGGTTGAAACCGCGCGCAACGAAACGCGCGCAACGCAGTGCTGCTCCAGCCCCCTTCAGAGGGCTTCGCATCGGTTGCCCGCGACTTGGAGTCGCCGGGCAAATGTGCCAGAAACCTACGTCAATGTCTAGCTGTCAGGTTTGGCTGCCCGCGTTCGCGGGCATGACGGGGTGCGCCGGCGCGCCATTCCCCGCGAAACGTGAAGCGGTAATAAAATAGATACGGCTCATGCTTGTGGCGGTGCGATTGCCGCGCAAGACCGTCGATGAACGCCCTGCGTCCCCATTGGTGGTCTTGCCCCCGCACGATGCCACACGGTCGGGTAAAGGGCGGCGCTGCCCCGGCCAGGCCAGCGCGTGCCCTGTATTCAGGAGGAATGCCATGTACGCGCTGGTTATTTATGATTCTTTGTACGGCAACACCGAAAAGATCGCTCAGGCCATTGCGGAAGCCCTGGGCGAATACGGCAAGGTCGAGGCCGTTCGCGCCCAGGACGCTAAAGCGAGCGAATGTTCAATGCGGATGTCGTCGTCTTCGGCTCCCCCACCCAGAAATGGGGCATGTCGCCGGCCATCCGCACCTTCATGGAACAACTGACGCCCGAGGCGATGAAAACACCGCTGGTTGCCAGTTTCGATACGCGCCTGCACAAGCCCAGTTTCCTGACGGGTTCTGCCGCGCGCAGCATAGCGCGCATGGTGAAGAAGGCGGGTGGCACCCTGATCGTCCCGCCGCAGAGTTTCTTCGTCACCGCCAGCGAAGGTCCGCTGGAGCCGCAGGAGACCTCGCGCGCGCAGGCATGGGCGCGCACGGTGCACGAGAAGGTCGAAGCCCGCCATACCATCCTCGTGTGAATGCCGTATGGCAACCAAATCTGGCGGGTCTGAGAGACCTGTCAGGTTTCTGTTTCACACCAGCCGCGCGCGCAGTCGCTCGATGCGGGCGGCGTCCAGCCCGACGGTCTGCATATAGCCTGCCGCGCCGCCGTAGCGCCGGCGCAGGTGGGCCAGCGTATGCACGGCAAACGCCGGCTCGCAGCGGAAACCGTCCTCGATGCGCGCTCGCGCCGCCGGGTCTGTCACCCCTTCCAGTTCCTGCCGGCGGGTCTCCGCCAGGTTTGGCGCGGTCATGGCATAGTCGGTTGCAATAGCTTCATCCGGCACACCGGCCAATGCCAGCAGCAGCATCGCCGCCACTCCGGTGCGGTCTTTACCCGCCGTGCAGTGAAACAGCACGCCGCCGGCGGGCGCATCGGCAATCAGTTCCAGGACGCGGCGCATTTCGGGCTGCGAGCAATCCAGGAACGAACTGTACCAGTACGACTCGTCGGACTGCGCGCCACGCGCCACCCAGTTGGGCCACGACTCTCCCAGCAGCGAGTAGCAGTGATAGACCGGCTGGCGGCCGTTGCTGGCGAACGAGCTGGGGTTCTGCTGCAGTTCTACGGGGAAGCGCAGGTCGATGACGGTGCGGATGCCATAGTCCACAATGGCCTGCGTGCCTCGCGGCGTCAGCCGCGCAGTGCTGTCGGAGCGCGCCAGCGACTTGCAGCGCGTCTGCGCGCCGCCGGCGGGCAAACCGCCCAGGTCGCGCGCGTTGAGCATTCCTTCGAAGTTCAGTGCTCTGTGCATGCGACCCATTCTACCCGCCGTCTCAGTCGATGCCCGTGAGGGTGCGGCGACGCCGGCGTTTCTCCATCCACTTCAGGATGAAATAGTTGGCGATGCCAATGACCAGCATGCCCAGCAGGAACAGCGGATAAGCGATGCGCCAGTTCTCCGGCCCGGTCATCATCGACCACTCCGACATCCCGCCGATGCCGGCCAGCAGCGTCAACGGCATGAAGATGGTTGTGATGACCGTCAGCCGCCGCACGATGGAGTTGGTCTCGTTGGCGGCGCGGCTCATCTCGTTGTTCAACAGCGTCAGGTACATCTCGGTCAGGCTGGTCACCGTGTCGCGATAGGTCTCTGTCAACTCGAAGAACTTGGCCAGGTGGTCGTAGATGTCGCGGTAGTGGAAGATGGCCTGCTCCGAGATGAACGGGCAATCCTTGCGGCAGATTTTCATCAGGATTTCGCGCTCGTGGAACAGGCTCTTGCG
>JAKALH010000524.1 GCA_021813225.1 Chloroflexota bacterium | reverse complement strand
GTAGCCGCCGACAGCGGCGAATGACGGGTGATCGTGATTGATGCCCGTGTCAATGATGCCGACGACGACGCCCTCGCCTTTGCTCGGATCCGGTCCGCCGGTGCCTGTGCCATCCCAGATCGACGGCGCACCGATCCACTCTGGGCCGGCGTCGGTGACGGGATGGAGGGTGTAATCGGCGATGACGCCTTGAACCCCGGGCAGGCCGGCCACAGCGGTGGCCTCAGAGTGCGACATGTCGAGAGCGAAACCGTTCAACACGATGCGGTATGTGAAGACGGTCTCGACGTTCCGACCAAGGGCAGCGTTGATCGCCGACTTGGCGGCCGATTGGCGATCGGATAGCCAGCCAAGGTACGCACGGCTGGCGGTGGAGCTGGCATCCAGCTTCCGCGCACCGGTTACCTGTGGGTCTGTCGCCGCAAGGTCCGCAATACCCCCCGCGTAGGCAGCCAGCGGAGCGTCGTCCAGAAGGACCACGTAACGACCGCTCGTCGAGTTCCCAACCTGGGCTGAGGGCGCTCGAGCCGGCGCCAAAGGTGCCGGAGCCGGCGCCAAAGGCGCTGCGGGGCCGCTCATTGCGCTGACTGTGTTCGGCACGAGGAGCGTCGCCGACAGGACGGCAACAAGCACACGAATGAGCCAGGGCTGGTGTGCCGGACGGGTTGACTTCACCTTGAGGCCTCCACACGTTTGTGACACCACTCCCGGTGGCGTCATCTGTGCGAAAGTACCACCACCCGAAAGGGTGTCAATGGCGGAAATGGGGCTGCAATGCAGTTGTAATGTCGCTGCGGGGAGGTATCGATCGGATCGGTTCGTACAATCCGGCGGCCCATGGGCACCGACCGACTGAACCGTCTTCTTGCCGCCAATCGCGACTTCAGCGCGGGCTTCGATCGCGGTCAGCTGCAGGCGCCGCCGCGCGAACGGCTGGCCGTCCTGACCTGCATGGATTGCCGCATCTCGGTGGAGGAACTGTTCGGCCTGGGAGTCGGTGACGTGGCGGTCGTGCGCAATGCCGGCGCGGTCGCGAGCGACGATGCCCTCCGCTCGCTGCTGGTAACGCGCCACGTCCTGGGCACCCAGGAGATCATCGTCATGGCGCACACCGGCTGTGGCCTATTGGGGCTGGACGACGCCGGACTCCAGCAGCGGCTGACCAGCGAGTTCGGTCAGCCCAGCGCGACCACTTTCGGGTCGTTCGACGATCTCGAGACCCACGTCCGCGACCAGGTCGCGCGCATCCGCGCCCACCCGTGGCTGGGCGACGCGCCCGTCCACGGATTGGTCTATGAAGTGGAAACCGGTCGGGCGCGCCCCGTCGGGTAGGCACTAATCGCTAGCGGATCGCAACATCCAGCCCGTTTTGTTGGATTGGTCCGGCGCACCCCGCCTCCCATAGTCGCCCAGACCGGGACGAACTTCCCGGCAAGGTAGGGAGGACAAACTGTGTTAAACATCATTGCCTGGATCGTCCTGGGCGCAATCGCCGGCTACATCGCCGGAATGCTTGTCAAGGGTGACGAGCGCTGGGGCATCATCGGACACATCGTGCTTGGTATCGTCGGCGCCTTCGTTGGCGGCTTCATCGCCCTGCAGCTGGGTCTCGAACCCGGTGCCGCATTTGGCGGGGACAAGATCAGCATCGTTTCGATCGTTGTTGCCGTAGTCGGCGCCGTCATCGTGGTGGCGGTCGTAAACATGCTGACCCGCCGCCGGGTCTGACCCAGATGCCAGTCACCCGCCGGACGCCAACCGGGCGCAGACCGAGAATGCGCGATAATCGGTTGCGTTCGGCGGGGTAGCTCAGTGGTAGAGCAGGGGACTCATAAGCCCTTGGTCGGTGGTTCAAATCCGCCCCCCGCTACCAATCCATGCCGGAACACGGCGCGTACCACCTTCGTCACCAAGGGGTGGCCGCGCACCGTCTAGTGGGGGCACCGCAATGTCTGCGCCTTTCGCTGTTAGGGACGCACAGGTGCTCCAGCCTATAATTCGATACCCGGCGCCTGGCGCGCCCGGCCACTCGGAGGCCTTTCCCTTTTGAACAACCGGTTTCTGCGCAACGGCATCGTCACCCTGATCCTCGTGGTCGGCACCGCGGCGCTGCTCTACATGTTCATCTTCCCCACGGACAACAAGCCGCCCATCTCTTACAGCGGGCCCACCAACTCGTTCCTCGCGCTCGTCGCCAACGGCCAGGTGGCCAAGGTCACCCAGAGCGGTCAGCGGCTCGACATTGAGCTGACCACGAAGGACGCCGCGGGCAAGCCCAACACTGAGACGAGCAACGTGCCCAGCGAGCTCGCGACCAACGTCCAGACCGATATCACCGCCGCCTGCCAGTCATCGCCCAAGTGCACCAGCGTCCCAACCCTCGTAGGCGCGCCGGCGTCCGATAGCGGGGCGTGGCTGTCCATCCTGATCAGCGCCTTCCTGCCCATCCTGCTGATCGGCGCCCTGCTCTTCTTCATGTTCCGCCAGGCGCAGGGCTCGAACAACCAGGCGCTCAGCTTCGGCAAGAGCCGGGCGCGCATGTTCCTGGGCAACAAGACCGTCGTCACCTTCCAGGACGTGGCCGGCGTCGACGAGGCCAAGACCGAGCTCCAGGAAGTGGTCGAGTTCCTCAAGTACCCCGAG
>JAKALH010000523.1 GCA_021813225.1 Chloroflexota bacterium | reverse complement strand
CTCAGCGGGGTGTCGGTGTGCATCAGCGAGAGGAACATCGCCGGCGGGATGCCGATCGCCAGCACGCACACCAGCGCGCCGCCGAAGATGCCGGCCAGCATTGCCACGAAGGTCAGCATCGGCAGCCCCAGCATCAGCGCCAACACGCGCGGCAGCACCAACACCTCGATCGGGTCCAGCCCGAGTGTGCGGATGGCGTCGATCTCCTCGTTGGCCTTCATCGCGCCGATCTGCGCGGTAAACGCGCTGGCGGTGCGTCCGGCCAGCAGGATCGCCGCCAGTATCGCGCCGAACTCGCGCAGGAACGCGTAGCTGACCAGGTCCACGGTGAACACGCTGGCGCCATAGGCGTTGAGCACGGTGGCGCCCAGGAAGGCGATCACCGCGCCCACCATCAGCGACAGCAGGCTGACGATCGGCAGCGCGTCCAGGGTGGTCTGCTCGAGCTGCACCACCAGCGGCGCGATGCGCCAGCGCCGCGGCTGCGGCAGCGTGCGCGCCAGGGTTTCCAGCACCAGGCCGATGAAACCCAGCAGCGCGCGCATCTGGCACCAGATTGCATCCACCGCTTCGCCCGTCTTCTGCAGCAGCCGGACGAAGCCGAAACCGTCGTACGGCGGCGGGCTGTACGCGAAGATGTCGTGGATCGCGCAACCCACCGTGTCCAGCAGCGCGCGTCGCTCGGGTGCGAGTTCGGGCTGCGCGGCGAGCAGGGCGCGCAGGCGTTCCGGCCCCAGCAGCACGCCGAGCAGGCCGGCGCCGGCAGTATCGATGTGGCTCACCGCGGCGAGGTCCAGCCGCAGATGCTCGGGCAGGGTGGCGCGCAGCGCCTGTACCTGCGGCTCGATCGTGGCGAAGTGGGCCAGCGTCCATGCGCCCTCCAGCCGCACCGTCGACTCGCCACCGCCGGCGATCACTTCGACCCTGCCCGGAGTATCCACGGGAATCATCGGCGAAAGGCTAGCATTTCCATGTTGAACGGTTTCGGGCAGGGGACGCAGCACCCGTATTGGGCGCGCCCGGCGTGAAAATCCCAGCCGGGAGAAGTTTTGCTGCGCACGCAACGCACACCTTCCGCTTCCTTCAAAGGATCGCCGCGGCTGCCGGGCAAGAAGCCACGGCATGTGGCGAAGTATCACGTGGCGCGACTGCGCGAGGATCTCGGCCATCTGGCGCTCACCTCACTGACCGGCGCCGCCCTGGCCGATTGGCGTGACGCGCGCATGCGCTGCGTCGCATCGGCCACGGTGAATCGCGAACTGTCCACTCTGGGCGGCGTGCCGACTTGGGCAAGGAAGGACCTCAGCTTGCCAATCGAGCATGTCGTGTCGGTCATACGCAGGCCGGTGCAGGGCAGGCCACGGGATTGGCGCCTGGAAGGCGATGAGGAACGGCGTCTGTTAGCCGCACTGAAGGATCACGCCGGGCAGGTGAATGGCTCGAAGCGCGCAGGCGCTTATCGTGTCGGCACGCGCAATCCATGGATGTTGCCGATGGTTCGGCTTGCGGTCGAGACCGCAATGCGCCAAGGTGGACTGCTCGCGCTGCGCTGGGGCAACGTGGATCTCAAAGCGCGCACGGCACACCTCGATGACACGAAGAACGGCGACGCCATGACGGTGCCGCTATCGAGTCGTGCCGTGTCCATCCTGAAGGCGCTCCCGGTACGTGGCCATGCGTGAGTCAGGGACCAGCAATGTGCAACTGGACTGCCGGCTCGGTGTGGACGAAAAAGAAGTGCGCCGGCTGCTCGACCCGCATTACGCATCGAAGCTGCTGCGCATCGCGCAAGCGGTAGCGCTGCTGGGCAAGCGGTTGGTAATCGGGTTGGATGCGGCATAGTTATCTTGCGCGCCCGCTGGCGTTGACTGCGGAACAGGGCCAACGGCTCGCATCCGATCGCATGGACCCGGGTGGAACACGCCCGGCGCGTCCTGGGTACGTCAGCGCACAGACGCGCCGGCGCCGCGAGCACAACCTGCATCATGACATCGCAGCGACGCGTCAGCACTGACGCATGGACTCGCGGCGATGCGGATGGCGCCACGGTGACGGATTCCGTGCGCGCCAGGAATCAGGACGCGCCGCGACATCGCGCCTATCGAGCACGGGGCAAACGCCCCAAACGGTCGTGCATGGACACGCGACCGGACTTCCCGCAGAGCAGGAGCGACGCGGGAAGTGCGCCGGATTGGGCGCGTCGGAGCGAGTCCGGGATGGATGCGCTCCGACATCTCCAATGCAACGCTCTTCCCCATTCAATCCATGGAGCGCTGATCGCACGCAGCGACAACGCTATGCCACGGTCATCGCGCCTTTTCCACCCTCGCACGAGGGTCCACCCGACGGAGTCAACGCAATGGGCAATCAAAACCACGATGCACCCTACAAGTCCAACACGGGCAACGACAAGAAGCGCGAAGCCGCGCCTGCGATGCCCGGCAACCGCGACAAGCAGGAGACCGGGCAGCACGAGAAGTCCGGCGCTGACAAGCACCGCGACGGCCAGAAGGCCTTCGAGAAAAGTACCCCGCCCGCGGGCGGTCGCTGAGTTCGACCTGGGTCCGTATCGGCTACGCCGCTACACGCCCTGCATGCCCGCGCAAGGTCTGAAGTTGTTCGGGCCTTGTGCGGGGCGGCCACT
>JAKALH010000522.1 GCA_021813225.1 Chloroflexota bacterium | reverse complement strand
GTGAAGACGCCTTCGATGAGGGCGCGTTCCGCGCCGGCGCGCACCGAGCCGGCGTCGGCGCGGTCGCCCAGCAGCAGCGCGATGGAGTCGACGATGATGCTCTTGCCGGCGCCGGTTTCGCCGGTCAGCACGTTGAAGCCGTCGGCAAACTCGAGGGTGAGCGAGTCGATAATCGCGAAATCGCGCACGCGCAACTCTGTCAGCATGGCTTAATGGTAGTTGAAATTCCCGGATAAGAACATTTATTCTATCCGGATTCTCTGCCAGCTTGCGGCACACGGTTTGTGAATGCGGTCATCCAGGCAGATGCCGGTCGTCGTGCCCGCGCGCAACAAACCTAATGGGCCGATAATGACGGGCGAAGGAGCAGAGGCATGGCGCAGACGGCACAGGCAATCAACGTCTATGTAGAAAGGGGAGCAAAACGTACATTCGCCGGCGCCCTCGAGTGGCCGGGCTGGTGCCGCAGCGGGCGCGACGAAGCGGCCGCACTGCAGGCGCTTGTCGATTACGCGCCGCGTTACGCGGCCGCGCTGCATACGGCGCGGCTGTCTTTTGAACTACCGGTAAATGTCGCGGCATTGCGGGTGGTCGAGCGTCTGCCCGGTACTGCCACTACCGACTTCGGCGCACCGGATGCCAGCCCTGCAGCCGATGCGGCTCCTGTCGATGCTGCCGGGCTGCAGCGATTCGCCGCGCTGCTGCGGGCGGGCTGGCAGACGCTGGATGCGGCGCTGCTCGCGGCCGCCGGCCACCCCCTGCGCTCGGGGCCGCGCGGCGGCGGGCGCGATGCGGCCGCCATCGCCCGGCATGTGTACGAGGCGGAGCGGGCTTACCTGGCGCGGCTGGGCGTCCGGGTGAAGCCGGATAGCGGCGAACTCTCAGAGCGGCAACTCGCGCAGGAGCGCCAGGCCGCCATCGACGCGCTGGGTGCGGGCGCGCGCGGTGATTTCCCCGCGCACGGTCCGCGCGGCGGGAAAATCTGGACAGCGCGTTACTTCGTGCGGCGCATGGTCTGGCACGCGCTCGACCACGCCTGGGAGATCGAAGACCGCATCGTCAGGTGACCCAAAGAAACCAGACAGGTCTGAAAGACCTGTCTGGTTTCCGGGTTTCTGGTAGCTCCCCCTCAGCGACGCATGCCCGGCACGAAGACAAAGTGCCCGAACGCCTCATAAGCGCCGATGTCGCAGTGCAGCGCCTGTACGCGCATCACGCCGCGCGCATCGGTGGCGGGGCAGGCCGCGTCGCTGCCGCCATTCAACGCCGGGCTGGACGGCAATAGCGCCAGCGTGGGGATGCTGCCGGGCGCGTTGACCTGCAACGGCCCCAGCAGCGGGTTCGCCATCGTCTGCGACGGCGCCAGCACGCCGCTGCCGAACGCGCATGTGTTGGCATCGTCGAGGTTGCCGCCGCCATCCACGGGCGGTCGAGTTTGCCAGGCGCAGTTGCCGCCCGCCGCGCTGCCGGCGACGATGCTGTTGGTCAGCGTTATAGCGCCGCCGTTATAGATGGCGCCGCCGGAGAGTGCAGCCCGGTTGCCGTACAGCGTGGCGTTGACGATGCCGGCCACGCTGCTGTCGTCGCTCATGATGGCGCCGCCGTACGTGGCGGCGCTGTTGCTGTAGAAAGTGGTGTTGGTCAGCGCGGCGCTGGCGAAGTAGGAGTTCTGCAGGCCGCCGCCGGATTGCGCCGCGGAGTTGCCATAGACCGCGCTGTTGCTGAGGGCCAGTATGGCAGTCTGCGTGACGGGGAAGTTGGTGCCCTCGTTGCGGATGGCGCCGCCGTACGTGGCGGTGTTGGCATTGATGACGGCCCTGTCCAGGTTCAGCAGCCCCCAGTTGCGGATGGCGCCGCCGTACGGGGCGCTGTTGCCGCTGAAGGTGCTGCTGGCGATGACCGCCGTTCCGGCGTTGGCGATGGCGCCGCCGGAGACATTCGCGCTGTTGCCGCTGAAGACGGTGTTGCGCGCCGCCAGATTACCCTGCGCCATGACGTAAATGCCACCGCCATCGCACTGGTAGCACGAGCCGTTCACGATGTTCAGCCGGTTCAGCACTACACTCGCGTTGGCGTCGATCAGGAAAACACGCTGCGCGGAACTGCCGCTCAGGGTTGGCGTGACGACTCCGGGATTCTGCGCGCCGTCGATGTTGAGCGATTTGCTGATCTCGATCTGCCCGCTGGTCAGGTTGATGGTGGCGGCGTTGCTGAATGCGGATGAGCTGAAGATAATCGTATCGCCGGGCTGGGCGTCCAACACGGCCTGGCGCAGCGATCCGTCACCGCTGTCGGAGTCGTTCGTGACGATGATGGGAGCCGCAAATGCGGACCCAGCGCTCAGCAGCGCCAGGCTCAGTCCGGCCACTATCACGGCGGCGTACAGAGCGGGTTTCTGGAATGAACGAAAATGGGTTGTGGTTGTTAGCCTCATTGGTTCACCGGATCACTCTTGTGATCTAACGCGATGAACCGATGCGTGTCTATTGCCGGAAGCGCGTATTAGAGGTTACATAGTGCACACCTCCGAGTTCTGCGAGAACTCGGAGGTGTGCATTTGGTCTGCGGTTTCGAACCGCAGAGCGCCATGTCGTCAGTATGCCGCGACGGCCATGTAGCCGACGGTATAGTTGCCGGGCGTGCGGTCG
>JAKALH010000521.1 GCA_021813225.1 Chloroflexota bacterium | reverse complement strand
AACTGACCATTATGACCCGCGTGACAAGTCGATCAGCCTCTCAGATAGTTCGGCGGACAACTCCATTGCTGCCGTTGCCGTCGTCGCGCACGAACTGGGCCACGCCCAGCAGGACGCGGAGAACTACCTGCCGCTGAAGTTGCGCGGAGCGATCGTGCCGGCCGTGCAGATCGGCGGCTGGGTCGGCCCGGTGCTATTTCTTATCGGCATCCTGATTGGCATTACGGAGCTGGCCTGGCTGGGTGTAATCGCTTTCGGTCTGACCACCATCTTTGCGCTGGTCACGCTGCCGGTGGAGTTCGATGCCAGCAACCGCGCGATGACCATGCTGCAGTCCAGCGGCATCCTGGTGAACGACGAATTGAAAGGCGCCAGGAAGATGCTGAACGCAGCCGCCCTGACTTATGTGGCAGCCGCCCTGCAATCCATCCTGACGATGCTTTACTACGTCATGCTGCTCAGCGGCGGTTCGCGGCGCTCGCGCCGGTTCTGATCCGCCGTCATACACTCGCAGACCGTGAAGGCGCTCGCAAGGGCGCCTTCGATTTTATGGCTGCCAGGGCCAAATCCATTCGCCATCCTGAAAACGCCTGTTTGCTATAATCTCTGTGAGTGGGCTGAATGAACGAACAGACTAAAGCAGAATCGTCAGCACAATCGCCTGCGCAACCGGTCAGTGTAGTGGCGTCGGCCGGACCGGCGCTGCCGGAAGCGTCGAGAACCAACTACAAGCTGCTGTTCGGGATCATCGCCGGTGCGGTTGTCGTGATCGCGCTGATCGTCGGTATTGTCTTTCTTCTATACACCAACCCCGGCCCAACCGCGGTCATCAGAGACATCTTCATCATTGCGCTGGCGTTCACCAGCCTCTTCATCGGCCTGCTGATGCTGGTTTTGATCTTCCAGTTGCAGTCGCTGATCGCCCTGTTACGCAACGAAATCAAACCCATGCTCACCAACGCCAACGAGACGGTGAACACCGTGCGCGGCACCGCTGTCTTTGTCAGCGACAATCTGGTGAAACCGACGATCAGTTTCGCCAGCTTTATTGCCGGGTTGAAAGGCGTGCAACAGGCCGTGACGGGCAGGATGAAAACGACGGGCCGCCGATCCGGCAGCAAAACGGCGTCCGGAAGCCAGACTGGGAAACAGCCGTGAGTGGCACAGATAAAGGAGATTTTGATATGGCACAGCAAGATTCAGGTATTGAGATCGGCGCATTCTTTGCGGGAGTGCTCATCGGCGGACTGGTGGGCGCCGCAGTCGCTTTGTTGATCGCGCCACAGTCCGGCGAGGAGACGCGCAAGCAACTATCAAAGACCGGCGAGGAGTTCCGCGACCGGGCGCAGGATATCATAGAAGATGCGCGCGAGCGCGCCGAGGCGACTGTGGCGGACTCGCGCCGCCGCGCCGAGCGCATCATCGAGGAAGCGCGCACGCGCGCGCAGGCAATTACCGAAGAGGCGCGCGAACGCATTGAGAAGGCCGCGGAAGAAGCCAGAGCCAAAGGTGAGAAGGCGGCGCCGGAAACCGAGGCACCCGCTCCCAGCGAAGGATAATCGAAGAACCACATCCGCAGCCGCACAGCGCCATCCTGTCGACGACGGGGGTGGCGCTTTCATTTATCGCCGCAGGCAAACCGGATATCCAACTGCCGAATCAGCGGAGCAGTGGAGTCACCGTTGCCGCAATCACGACGAAGATGACAACGATTATCAGCGCAAACAATAACAGGATTGCCGCTGGAACCAGGACGCGATAGACGACACCGCCGGGGATGCGCGGCACCGGCACCCGGCGCATACGCGGGGCGCCGCCAGGCGGCGCTGAAACACGATGAAGCCTGGTCTGGCGGTTATGGCGAACGACCAACGCCCCCGCCAGACTCAGCAGCAACCCGGCGGCACCCATCAGGACCGCAGGGCCAGCGATGCCCGCGCTGACGGCGAGAGGCAGGACGACGGCACAGGCAGCCAACAACAATCCGCTCACGATCCCGACCTTAGCCAGTGTTGTGCCGATCGACTCACTTTTTGTTTCCTGTACGGCGGTTTTGACGGTGGGCGAAGTCGCCGCGGGAGCGGTGCATGGCGAGAGTAACGTGCGGCCAAATATCAGCACCATCAGCGCACCGGACACCGCCACGGGCGAGAATCCCAGCACCATGAGAAAACGCGCATCGGGATTGGCTTTGCCTTCGCTCAGCGCAAACGGGGCGATGGCGCCTGCCAATGCGAAGACCATACCGAAGGCCAGCCCTGATAGCAGGCGCACTTTCTGGCGGCGCGCCCGGCTCTGCGCTAATCGTGCGCGCGCCATTTCATGGCGCAGGCGGCTGCTCGATACGGTTGCTGCCGGCGGCGTAATCGTGCGTTGAGCGCCTCTGGCATCGATCGCCGAGTACAGCATCAGCGCCCCGGCCAGTCCGAACAGCACGGTTACGACCAGCACTTCGCCACGCTGTTCCGGAGGTGAGACCAGCGGCGCCACGATTGCCAGCACCAGCATCAATACCCCGATCGAAGCGCTGACAGCAGCGTGATGGCTGGTCAGCCAATGCGCCGGGTGGCTGTGGGCCTGGCTGGCAGCCGGCGTGTTCGCCGCTTCAGAATCGGGGGTCTGTTTCGCGTCCATAAAAGGCCATTTTAT
>JAKALH010000520.1 GCA_021813225.1 Chloroflexota bacterium | reverse complement strand
GCATCTGTGGGTGATTGACCTGACGCGGGGTGTGTCGTCGATGAGCGTGTTCCAGGCGTCTTTGCAGGCGGCAAGGATGGCATCGTAGCTGTCCCACACGCGGTGGCTGAGCTTGTTGCCGCGCAGGTATTCCCAGACGTTCTCGATCGGGTTCAACTCAGGGGCATAGCTGGGCAACTTGAGCAGGCTGATGTTGGCGGGGATCGGCATGCGCCCGCCCGACTGGTGCCAGCCTGCGCCATCGCAGACCAGAATGGCATGCGCACCGGGCGCGACCTGTTGGCTGATCTCGCGCAGGTGCTCCGCCATCGCCTCGCTGTTGACGGCGGGCATGATGATGGCGGCGCCCACCGCTCGGTCCGGGCAGATGGCACCGAACAGCCAGGCGGAGTCATGACGATTGTCGCGCACCGCCGCAGGACGGGAGCCGCGTGGCGCCCAGACGTAGGTCAGCGTGCCCTGCTGTCCCACTCTTGCTTCGTCCTTACATGAGGGTTCGGCTGTCAATCGGTTTCCGTGATGGTGCCCCCTATCTCGTTCATCGTGTTCGAGAGGCGCTTGGGTCCGGGGTTGTTCTGCATCGCAGCGACTGCTGCGTCACCTTACATGCGGTCGGATCGCCAGGGCGGCCCGCACCATAATGCCTCTTGCACGAGGCCCTGCCCCGGCGAGACGCGACCCACCTGAAACGCGGCAGCACGACGCTGCCAAAGACGAAGACGGTCGCGCTCCCCGTATCGCCGCCGACGGCTACCGCGCCTGCGGCAATCTCGTCAGGCTACGCCGTCGCCGTGGTCTGCGCCCTGATCACCATCCCATCGGGCACCACTCCCGTCTCCAGATAGCGCCACAAGGCGATCAGCAGCTTTCTCGCCATCGCCACGATCGCGATCCGCCGCGTGCGTCCCTGCAGCGTGCCTACGCGCTCGCGAAACCACGTGGCCAGCGCGCTGGCGGGCTGATAGCGCAACCACAGCCAAGCGAGCTGAATCATGGTCGTGCGTGCCCGAGGGTTGCCCGCCCGGCTGATGCTTCGGTCGCGGTCCATGCCTCCGCTCTGGTAGGGCATGGGGCTGATCCCGACATAGCTGGCGAGCTGACGGCGGTTGTCGAAGGAGCGATAGAATACCTCACGTGCGAGCACGGCGGCGAAGTTTTCGCCGATGCCGCAGATGCGTTGCAGCGCGGTGATCTTGCCGACCACCCTGTCGGCCGCATCCGCTTCTTCCATGGCCTTGGCTCGGTCGGCTTCCAGTTCACGGATAAGCTCCAGCACCAAGACAAGCCGTCGGCGGAGGCGATCGAGCTCGGTGCGCAACAACGGCGGAAGAGCGCGTCCGTCACCTGTTCGCAGCGCGGCGATGTCGCGCTCCCAAGACCGTAGCGACGGCCTTCCCCGGATGCCCTGCGTGAACAGCAGCGCCTGAATCCTGTTCTCGATGCGCAGCTTATCCTGCACGAGGTGTTCGCGCTCACGGTGCGGGCGCTTGGCATCCTCCTCGTCCGGCGTAGGCACGTGCACCATGCTGCACACTTGCCGGTCACCGCTCAACCAGGCGGCGAGCACGCGCAGCACGCCCTCGGCGTCGAGCCGGTCCGTCTTCGCCCGCCGTGCGCGGCGGTTCACCAAGATGCTGGTCGGCTCGAGCACGTAAGTAGAGATGCCGTGCGCCGTCAAAAATCGATGCAGCCAGAACCCATCCCGACCTGCCTCGAAGCAGCATGCCACGTCCGCGGCGCCGCTCAGCTTGGAGGAAGCAGCCGAGCGCATTTCCGCTATCAGTGCCAGCAGCGCCGCCGTATCACCCCAGACGACGCGGTGCAGCCGCGCCTTTTCGGTGCCGGGCAGACGTGCGGCGACGAGCCAGGACGAGACGCTGAGTTCGATGGCAACATAGACGATATTCTCGGAGGGCATGGCGGCAGGCTCCCGATCTGGTTGCGGACGCCAGCCAGTGTGGCCGATCAGCCCAGGGGCGTCCTTCCTCATAGCATCTGGAACCAGATCTCGACCGGCTTGCCGTGGGCAGTCTCCGGCAAGACCGCTGTCACCAACTCGGCGAAGTTTTTTTGAACGTCTCCTGGGCCGCGGCATCCTTCTTCGGGTGATACGGACGCGGCTGCAGGCGCACCAGGTCCAGCCGTCGCAGCAGCTTGCCGACCGTGCGTTCATGCACCTTGACATCGAAGCGGCGGGCGATCTGCTCGCGCAGGTCGCTGCAGCGCCAGCGCACCACGCCATCGCGCTCGGGCACCGGACCCGCCAGCACCAGGTCCTTCAGTTCCTGCATCTGCGCCGTGCTCAACGACCCCGGGCGCCCTCTGCGGGGGTGGTCCACCAGTCCGGCCATCCCGGCCGCATTGTAGCGATGCACCCAGTCGCGCAGCGTCTGCCGATCCATCCCACCGGCCGCCGCCGCCTCGGCCCGCGTAGCCCCCTCCATGACGAGCGCGATGGCCAGCAGCCGACACGACAGCCGACCGTCGCGCGTGCGCGAGGCCGCGTGACGCAGGTCCGCGGCACTCGCATCGGTTCGGACAATCTCCACCGGCTTGCCCATCGCGCTCTCCGTCACTGCACCGGCAAGCGAATCAGAAAGCAGCCGATTCGGGAATCCCCGCCAAGCGGGAGAGTCGCGCTCTAGGGCGATTGGT
>JAKALH010000519.1 GCA_021813225.1 Chloroflexota bacterium | reverse complement strand
GACGATGAAACAAGGTGATTTTTCGCGCAGATGGCAATGGTAAAATTATCTTTTGGGAAAGAGACAAGCCCACAACAAGGGAACCAGCAGGGCTAGAGAATAAGGTGGAAGAGATGATGCAGCAAGTGAATCGACCAAATGGGGTTGGCAGCGTGGGCGCAAACGGTCAGCATAGGGAAGTCGGCACCGCTGCGCTCAAGCGAGGATTAGCTCAGATGCTCAAGGGCGGCGTCATCATGGATGTCGTTACGCCCGAACATGCGAAAATCGCGGAAGAGGCTGGCGCATGCTCCGTAATGGCGCTTGAGCGTGTGCCGGCGGATATCCGCAAGCAGGGCGGCGTGGCGCGTATGAGCGACCCGGCTCTGATTCTCCAGATCATGGAAGCCGTCACGATTCCGGTGATGGCCAAGTGCCGCATCGGGCATTTCGGTGAAGCGCGCATTCTGGAAGCAATCGGCATCGACTACATCGATGAAAGCGAGGTGCTCACGCCGGCAGACGAAGAGCACCACGTCGATAAGCATGACTTCGCCGTGCCGTTTGTGTGCGGGGCGCGCAACCTGGGTGAAGCATTGCGGCGCATATCCGAAGGCGCCGCAATGATCCGTTCGAAAGGCGAAGCCGGCACCGGCGATGTCGTTGAAGCCGTGCGCCACGCGCGCGCCATCATCGGCGACATCCACAGGCTGAAGTCGATGCGCCGCGACGAGATGCACACCTACGCAAAGGAGATACAGGCGCCGATTGCGCTGGTCGAGGAAACCGCCGACCTGGGCCGTCTGCCGGTCGTGCTGTTCGCCGCTGGCGGTATCGCGACACCTGCCGATGCGGCGTTGATGATGCAACTGGGCGTTGACGGCATCTTCGTCGGCAGCGGTATCTTCAAGTCGGGGAATCCGGCCGTGCGGGCAAAGGCGATTGTTGAGGCCACCACGCACTACAACGACTGGAAGATCGTCGCCGAGGTCAGCAAAAATCTGGGTGAGCCAATGGTCGGCATCAATGTCAGTTCACTGCCCAAGGAAGAATTGCTTGCCGGCCGTGGCTGGTAACGGGCATCCGGCAGGCCGCCAGGTCGGTCCATACAGCGTTCGCAAGACTCATGAGAATCGGTGTACTGGCATTGCAGGGGGACTTCATCGAGCACGAACATATGCTTCAGCGCCTGGGAATCGATGTCGCAGAAGTTCGCCTGCCGGGCGACCTTGATGACCTCGACGCTGTCATCATGCCCGGCGGGGAGAGTACGACATTCGCAAAACTGGCTGTTCGTTTCGGCCTGATGGAGCCTTTGCGCAGGTTCGCCGGCGAGGGCAAAGCAACCTGGGGAACCTGTGCGGGTCTGATATTCATGTCAAAGGATATCGGGCGGAATCAACCAACCCTTGGCCTGATGGATATCCGGGTGAAACGCAACGCATTCGGGCGGCAGATCGATTCATTTTCTGCCGGCCTGCATATTGACCAGATCGAAGGGCCGCCATTTCCAGGCGTGTTCATCCGCGCCCCCATCATCGAGAGCGTCGCACCCGGTGTCGAGGTGCTCTCGACTCTGGATGATGGCACTATCGTCGCGGCACGGCAGGATAATCTAGTGGTCACTTCGTTTCATCCGGAATTGACGGGTGATACGCGCATGCATGAATACTTCGCGGCCATGGCACAGTCATGCAGACACAGGCAGCCTGAACCGTAACCGCCTCTGGCGGTCAATCGGATGCAGGGCGAATGGCGCGGTGTCATTTTGCCTTAGCTGAAGCGCGATGATACGAGTCTTTGATATTCGGGATGTCGGAATCGTGCAGCGATTCAGTCCTTTGCTGCGACCGCTGGCGTACGAATCGGTCGCCGTAGACGGCCTGTATCCACTGCGCGACGCCATGCGCGCCTACCTGTCCGGGAGTCTGGACCATGCCGTAACGCTGGTGCGGCGCGATCAGGATACGCGCGACCAGGATGCATTCGGACTGATGTATCTGGTGCCCAGCAGCAATCCTGCGCACCCGGAGACGCGCTATGCCGCCATGATCTGCATGTCTCCGTATCCACAGAACGAAGAACTGACGAATGCCTGGGTGGAACTGGCCGAAGCATTTGTGAGTTATGCCGGTGAGCACGGCATCGAGAGCATTACCGCTGAAACGCCCGAGTCGAGCAACGAGAGCGATGCGCTGCGCCGCGTCGGCTACACACCGCTGCTGCATCAGGACATCATGAAGCTCAGTGCGTTGCCGGATGATATGGAAACGCCCGACCTCATCGGCATGCGCCAGCAGGATGAACGAGACGAACTGGCCGTCAAGTTACTGCGGATGCGGGCGGTGCCGAAGCTGCTTCAGAAATCTGAAGGGAATACGGATTTGACGAGGCTGACACATCACTCCGACTGCGGCTTTATCCTGATGCAGGATCAGGAACCGCTGGCGCACATCTCACTGCATCAGGGCAGGCGGGGGTTCGGCATGCAGGCGCTTTTTCGACACGAGGCCGAAGACCTGGCAGAGCCAGCGCTGCTCTATGCGCTTGCCAACCTGTGCGATAACCGCAAGCGGCCCGTCTATTGCATGGTGCCTTCCTATGAGAGCTGGCTGCTGCCTGTCCTGGACCACATCGGTTTCACCCACGTGACCTCAAATAACATCATGGTCAAACACACCACATCGCCGATACGCCAGCCG
>JAKALH010000044.1 GCA_021813225.1 Chloroflexota bacterium | reverse complement strand
CAACTGGTCAGCGCCGATTGCCTGCACATGTCGCTCGACCTGGCGCGCAAACACGGCGCCGGCATGCAGATGCACTGCGTGGAGACGCGCCTGCAGGATTACTGCATCCGGCGTTCGCACGAAGGCCGCACCGTCATCCACTGGATGCACGATGAAGGCGTGCTCGGCCCGGATGTGAGCCTGCCGCACTCGGTGTGGATTCGCAGCGAGGCCGACCTGGCGCGGCTGGCCGAGACCGGCGCCATCCCCGTGCACAACCCCGCAGCTAACCTCAAACTGGGCAGCGGGCTGATGCCGATGCGCGAAATGCTGGATCACGGCATCACGGTGGCGCTGGGTGTGGACGGCGCGTGCAGCAACGACAACCAGAACCTGTTTGAAACCATCAAGCTGGCGGCGCTGATTCACAATGTGAAAGACCACGACCCGAAAACCTGGATCAGCGCGCGCGAGGCGTTCGAGGCCGCCACGCACGGCGGCGCGGCCGTCATGCTCATGCAGGACGACCTGGGCGTATTGCTGCCCGGCAAGCTGGCCGATATCGTCCTGCTGGACGAGCGCAGCCCGGCGATCTCGCCGGTGAACGACGCCTGCCGTCTGCTGGCCTACTGCGAGACGGGCGCGTCGGTCGCGCACGTCATCGTCAACGGCGAAATCGTGGTGAAAGACCGCAAGATCGTGACCTTCGACGCCGCCGCCATCGAGCAGGAATTTCGCGAGCGCGCGGGCAGCTTTCCGTTCCGCCGGGAGCTTGACGCAAAGACGAAGCAGGATGTTGCCGATGTCGAGGCTTTCTGGCGGCACATCATGGGCCGCGTGAATAGAGGCGAATAGACCGTGGATAGTGAACGCAACGCGCAACAGCGCATCGCCGCCGACCTGTTCAGCATTGGCCTGCGCCCCGGCGGCGTCGCGCTGGTGCACTCATCGCTCTCATCGCTGGGACAGGTGCCCGGCGGCGCGGAGACGGTTATCCAGGGGTTGCTGCAGGCGCTGGGGCCGCAGGGCACGCTGTTGATGCCGGCTTTGAGTTACGAACATGCCAACCCCGCGCACCCGCACTTCGACGTGCTGCGCACGCCATCCAACGTGGGAATCATCCCGGAGACCTTCCGCACCCGCCCCGGCACGCAGCGCAGCATCTGTCCCACGCATTCGGTTTGCGGTGTCGGGCCGCTGGCGGACGTGCTGCTGGGCGAACACCATCTGGACGATACGCCGTGCGGCCCGCGTTCGCCGTACCGCAAGCTGCCGCAGCACAGCGGCCAGATCGTGTTTCTGGGTTGCGGGCTGCGCCCGAATACATCCATGCACAGCGTGGAAGAGGTCGTCCTGCCGCCCTACTTGTTCGGGCGCACGATCGCCTACGATGTGATGCTGGCAGACGGCACCCATCGCACCCAGAACTGCCGCAGGCATGACTTCAGGGGCTGGGAGCAGCGCTACGACCGCCTGGGGCGGCTGCTCGACGGCAGCGCCCTGCGCTATGGCACGGTCATGGCGGCGCCCGTTTTCATCGTCGAGACGCCGGCGATGTGGGAGGCGGCGCTGGCGGCATATCGAAGCGATTTGCTGTACTTCGTGGAGCCGCGCGGCGCGTGACTCATATCTGCAACCCGCTCTGGGTGATGACCGCGTCCAGCAGGATGTCATGCGGCTCGCGCGGGAGCGTATACACGCGCTGCAGGTCAAACGCGATACCGACCTTTGGCGCGCATGTGCGGCTCAACAGCCGGTCGTAGTAGCCGGCCCCGTAGCCGAGGCGCAGCCAGCGCATGGCTGTATCTTCACCTGCGCTGACTGACGCAAACGCCAGCAGCGGCACCAGCACGAGATCAATTTCCGGCGGCTCGACCGGGCGCGATACAAGCGGGATGCGCAGCCCGAACCCGCTGATCTTATAGGCGTCGTCGGCCAGCGTGTCGATCTCGCAACTGGCAGTTTCTTCGCGGTTGCGCTTGAAGACCGGTATGGCAACGCGCTTACCATGGGCCAGCGCATGCTCCACGATGAAATGCGTATCCAGTTCGCTGCGAATCGATAGAAAGCAGTGAATCAATGCCGCGCTGCGGTACGCGGGCAGTTCGACGACATGGCGGAAGACGGCTTCGCTCCAGCGGGCGCGCTCTTCCGGAGCGGCGGCATCGCGCCGTTCGGCCATGCGTGCGCGCAGGGCGGTCTTGACATCCACAGCGGACGATGCGGCAGGCGACGGCGCGGCGTCCATCGCTCTTACAGCTTCTTCAACCCGCTGATGCCAGCCGACAGCCGCTTGATTTTGCCGTCGTCGAAGTACACCTCGACCTCTTCGTCGTCGCGCTGGCGGATGCTGCGCTGCACGATGCCTTCGCCGAATTTCTGGTGGTACACGCGATCGCCCGCCTTGAACTCGGTCGTCAGGTTATAGGACGACAGCGGCGCGGCGGCGCTGCCCTTCCATCGGGTCACGTCGGCCTGCAGGGCGGCGTTCTTGCGGCTCTTGCCGTCCAGCAGGCCGGCGGGCAGGTCGTCCAGGAAGCGCGAAGGGTTGGTTACCTCGCTGGGTCCGTACGTGCCGCGCCGAAACGCGCGCAGCAGATACAGGCGCTCCTTGGCGCGCGTGATGCCCACATACAGCAGGCGGCGCTCCTCGGCCATCTCCTCGGGGTCGTCGAAACTGCGGCTGTGCGGCAGAATGCCGTCTTCCATGCCGACGATGAACACGCAGCGGAATTCCAGGCCTTTGGCGGCGTGCAGCGTCAGCAGCACCGGGGCATTGGCGGTTTCTTCCAGGTTGTCGGATTCGCTCACCAGCGCCACGTCGCTCAGGAAATCGCTCAGGGGAGCGTCGCCGCTGGCCTCGGCCACGGTGCGCAGTTCCTGCACGTTGGCCCAGCGGTCGGCGCCCTCCTCGGTGCCGTCCTGAATGAACTCGCGGTAACCGCTGGTGTTGAGGACGTGATCGAACAGTTGCCCGACGTTCAGTTCGTCGCGCAGGCGCACCCACTGCTGCCACAGGGTGGAGAATTCCCCCAGCGCTTTAGCAGAACGCCCCGACAGTTTGCCCTGCTTCAGCACTTCCAGACCGGTCATGCCATTGGCGCGCGCGATTTCGTCCAGGGTCGCAAAGGTCTTCTCACCGATACCGCGCGGCGGCACGTTAACGATGCGCTGCAGGCTGATCGAGTCGGCGGGGTTGTTGACGATGCGCAGGTAAGCCAGCACATCTTTGACCTCTTTGCGCGCATAAAAGCGTGTGGCGCCCACCAGCTTATAGGGCATCCCTGCGCGCACAAAGGCGTCTTCGATAGCGCGCGACTGCGCGTTCGTGCGGTACATCACTGCGATATCGCCGGCCTGCGCGGCCTGCTGGCTCACCAGTTCGTTGATCGTGTCGACGACATACTGGGCCTCTTCGTCGGCATTGAACAGTTCGCGCACCACGACCTTGGCTCCCTGCCCATGCTCCGTGAACAGCTTGATGTGCCGGCGGTTCGGGTTCTTCCTGATGACGGCCATCGCCGAATCGAGTATCGTCTGTGTCGAGCGGTAGTTCTGATCCAGTGCGATTACGCTCAGGTCGGGGTGGTCGTCGCTCAGTCGGTTCGCGTTGCGGTAATCCGCGCCGCGCCATTTGTAGATACTCTGGTCGGGGTCGCCCACGCAGAACAGGTTGCGGTGCCGCCCGGCAATCAGATTGATGAGGGCGTACTGCGCGATGTTGGTGTCCTGAAACTCATCCACCAGGACGTGCAGGTAGCGTTCCTGCATCCTGTCGCGCACGGTCTGGTTCTGGCGCAGCAGGCGCACTGCTTCGGTCAGCAGGTCGTCGAAGTCAAGGGCGTTGTTGGCGCGCAGGATGGCGTTGTACTTTTCGTACACGCGCCGGACGATCTCGTTGAAGTAGGTGTCCGGTTTATAGTCCTCCGGCCAGATCAGCTCGTTCTTCGATGTGCTGATGGCATGGTGAACAGCGCCGGGTTTGTACTTCTTCTCGTCCAGGTTCAGTTCGCTCAGCGCCGCCTTGACCACGTTCAACTGGTCGTCGGCGTCATAGATGGTGAAGTCGCGGTCGACGCCGATCAGGGGCGCTTCGCGGCGAAGAATGCGCGCGCAGATGCTGTGGAAGGTCCCCAGCATCAGATCGTTGGCGCGCGCCGCGCCGACCATGCGGTTCAGGCGGTCGCGCATCTCGCGCGCCGCTTTGTTCGTGAAGGTGACCGCCATGATGCGGTACGGGTAGACCTGGCGCACTTCCAGCAGCCAGGCCACGCGGCTGGTCAGCACGCGCGTCTTGCCGCTGCCCGGGCCGGCGATGACGAGCACAGGGCCGTCTTTCACTTCGACGGCCTGGCGTTGCGCGGTATTGAGGTTATCGAACAGGTTGGCATCCATACGCGCTCCCGTTATACCACGGCCATCCCGCAATCCAAGTTAGTCGCCACATGTTTTTGACACATTTGCCCGGCGACTGCAAGTCGCGGGCAACAGATGCAAAGCCCGCTCAAACAGGCTGAAGTAGCCGTCTTGAGACGGCTTCGCACTACGTTGCGCGCGGTTTCAACCGCTGCGAAAGGTGCAGGAATTTCTGGCAACTTACTCAGACAGCGGGGAACAAAGCAGCCGGCGCGCAGGCGCCGGCTGTCTCAGTGCCGTGTCCCGGGTTGTGTCGTCTGGTTCAGTTCAGTTTGAACGACTGCAGATACCGGTCCGCGTCGGCTGTCGGAATCTGATCCTTAAGACCAACCACGATGAGCTGATACAGCCGGGTCTTGACCAGGTAGATGCGACCGCGCACGCTGCCGTCGCCGGGGTTGGTGATCTTGCCTTCGGCGCTGAACTCCTTGCCCGGGTTGCCGTTGATGGTGATATCCGACGACGACAGTATCTTGCCGCTGACATTCGTCACGGCGCCATTCATGGCGCCATCCAGCACCTTGGCCGGGTCAGCCTTGCTCATCACATCGGGATAGTCGGAGAAGGTCGCCAGGTATGCTGATGTGCCCACCTGGGCGGTATACAGCGTCAGTTCGATCTTGCCCAGCGCGGTATCCACCGACTGCGTGGATTCCTTCGGCGTGGCGGGCATCTCTACCGTGAACTTGCCCTTATCCGATGTGAAGGTCTGCCAGCTTGGCGTTGCGCCGCACGCCGCCAGCAGAAATGAGATTACGAGCGCGAGCGATATCGTATTTGTTTTCATTCCAGCACTCCTGTATTTTGTACGATCACACGATAGACCCGGTCACAACTTGCAGCCGTGCCCCCGCGCCGGGCGGCAGAGCTGAGACATGCACGTCGCGCGCGAATCCGCTCGCGCAAGATGGATGTGATGTGCATGGCGCAGGGCGGGATGTCCTGATAGCGGAATATTACCACCACAGGACGAAAACCCCTGCGAAGAGTTCTTCGCAGGGGTTGGCTGAAAGCATGACGCCGTTACCGGGTGATGACGAACTGGCTGCCGTCGCTGCGGCCAAACGTCTCCGGGAAGTAGGTTTCTTCGATGCTGGAAGGCATGACCTTGAACGTCCCGGCGATGCTGGGCCGGATCACATACGTGTATTCGTACGTGCCGGCGGGCAGGTAGCTGGCGAAGATCGCCGCATGGTCGTCGCGCAGTTCCGTATGGCTGAACCACCACCAGCCCCAGCCGTCGGGGCCGCCGATCATCTGCACGCTCGTGCTGGCGCCCACTTCCTGACTGGTCTTCAGCGAGGTGTCGACCGGCTCGGCGCCGCCGGGGAAGGGGTCGGTCACCTGGACGAAGTGCAGGTCGTTAGGCGCCACAATCGTCAGGCGCACGCGCACATTCTGGCCGATGGCGGCGCTGGTGATGGCAGCGCAGGGCCTGGCAGGCTCCGGCGCGCAATCGGCCAGTTCGTACTTGCGCGCGATGACGATGCCGCGGTCCATCGCCTTGGCTTCGTCGGCCGGCAGGTACACCTTCAGCCGCGCGGTGTAGTACATCCGCCCGGTGCCGGCGCCGCGCTCGAAAACCAGTTGGTTGGCCTGGTCGTGCAGCAGCTTCGACACCGCCACCGTCAGCCGGCTCGGCTGGGCCAGCGTGTTCTTATCGGCCTGGCCGTTCATCACGGCGTCGTTGTTCAGCGAGACGCGCCAGGTATAGCTGGCGTCGCTCTCACCAACGGCGGACGACCACTCCGACAGCGCCATGACCGCCCAGGCGATTTCCTGGTTGCTCTGCCACGTTTTACCTTCGCGCGCCACCATCAGCCAGCGCACGACATTGGCCGTCAGCGCGCCGTTGGGGTCGAGGCGCGCCAGCGCGTACAGCACCATAGCTGTGCTGCGCGTGTTGCTGCCGAAGGTGGCGTAGTCCTGCGTTTTCTCCTGCCACATGACGCCGGTGGCGCCGGGCACGGCATTGGAAGCCAGGTCGGACAGCAGCGTCTGCACGCGGGTGTCGCCTTTGTTCACGTCCTGCAGGCTCATCGCCAGCAGCGCCTTGCTGCCGTAATTCAGGGCGGCGCGGCTTTCGTACAGCGCGCCCAGCCTGCCGCTGTCGTCCGCGCCCGCTTCGGTCAGCGCGAACAGCATGAAAGCCTGCAGGTTGGCCAGCGAGGGCTGCTTGTCGACGGCCACTAACTGGTTGGTCAGGTACGCGCGGGCGCGCGCCAGGGCGTTGGCGTCGACGCTGTAAACGGCGGTCTGCGCATGCGCCAGCGCCAGCAGCACATAGGCGGTCATGGCCTTATCGGTGTTGTCCGATACCCACCAGCCCCAGCCGCCGTCGCTGTGCTGGCTGCTCAGCAGCCGCTGCACGGCGCGCGTGACCGTATTCGCCGTCGTCGCATTCTGCGCTGCGATGCTCACCAGCAGGCGCGATGCGGTGGCTTCCGCGCTCTCATACGGGTATGCCTGCAACGCCTGGTCGCCGGTGTCGATCACCGCTGCCAGCGCCGGGTCGACTTCGATGTCCAGTTGGCCCTGGCCGGTGTCGAGGCGCGGCGGCAGTGCGATGACCTCCAGCTTCTTGCCGGCCTCGCTCACGTCGCCGGCGGTGGCGACTGCCTCGGGCGACACGTAGTGCAGAACCGGGATGCCCTGATTCGGCGCCGTTGCCAGCCCTGGTTTACTGCTGTCGCGCAGGCCCAGCGAGCCGGTATCTTTGACGGCGAAGGTGAGCTGCGCGGTGCTGGTATCCGCCACCGCCACCTGCCAGTCCACGCGCGCCGAGCCTTTGGCCTTGACGGAGACCTGTTGCGGCGCCGGGTTCGTCACCGTCACACCCTGGGCGTCCAAGGTGACCTCGGCCTGCAGGTCGGAGCCGGTATTGTTGTTGACGACGGCGCCCAGCGTCACGGCGTCTCCCACTACGAAGAAGCGCGGCGTTACCGGACGCACGAGCAGCGGCTTGGTCGCCAGCACTTCGTACGTCGCCTGGCCGACTTTACTGTCGGCGGTGATGGCGCGCGCGTCCAGCGTCCAGGTCGTCAGGTTATCGGGCAGCGTGACCTGCACCTGCGCCTTGCCGTCTGCGCCGGTATTCACCACCGCCTCCCACAACGCGGTGTCTTTGAAGTTCTGGCGCACAAACAGGTCGTTCAACGCGCCGGCCAGTCCGCCGCCGCCGCCGCCCTTGGCATTCTCAGCGATGATCTTGGCCGTGATGCGGTCGACGTTGATATCCAGGCTGTCCGAGGTATGCACGCCCAGGCCGCGCGTGCCGTAGAAGGCGCTCAGGATCGGCTGGCTGTTCGGATTGGCCAGGCTCAGGATCGCCTTATCCACCACTGCGATCGAGAGTTCCGCCTGTACCGGGTTGCCCTGGTTGTCCGTGACGGCGATATCGTAGGTGACCTTGTCGCGCGGAGCGTAGGTGGTTTTGTCGCTCTTCACCGTGACGTTCAGCGCGAACTGGCTGGCGTCGACGTTGAAGCCGATGTAACCGAGTTTGTAAGACGGCACCGGGTTATCCTGATCAACCCCCTTGACCAGCAGCACCGACACGAATGCGTTCGGCGCGAAGCTGGCGTCCACGGGTATCTCCAGGATGTCGCTGTTGGTCTTAAGCTGGACGACCTTGTTCGACAGGAAGCGCCCGCGCTCGATTGTCAGCAGCGCGGTCACGGTGCCGCTGTACGGCGATGGAACCAGCAATTTGACGACGTCGCCGACTTTGTAATCCTGCCGGTCCGTCTTCAGGTCGATGCGGTCATTGTTGTTGACGCGCCAGCCCACATAGCTGCCGCCCGACGAGACGTAGATGGAGTTGGCCGCCACAGGGCCGCCGCTGCCCTGGCCTTGCACCACAGCGCGGTATTCGCCGCCGTTCCGGGGCGTGAAGGCATCCACGGCCTTGCCGTCCGCGCCGGTCTGTATGTTGTCGGTTGTAACCAGCGTATCGCTGGGCACGGACGTGAACACGCCCGCCCCGTTCGCATCCTGCTCCTGGACGGTGTACCATTCGCGCTGGTAGTAGGAGATGCTGGCAGGTTTGTTCGGAACCGGCTTGCCCTGCCAGTCGACGGAGATGATGTCGAAGCGGGCCTCCCTGCCGGCTGCCGTGACGTACTCCTGCGGTGCGATGCCCAGGTAGTAGTCGCTCTTGTGAATCACAGCTTCGGCGCGCGCCGACACGCTCTGGTCGTTCAGGTCGGTGACGCTGACTTCCAGGGTGTAGATGGTGCTGTTCTTGCGCTTGCTGATGTCCGCCGGCACGCTGATTTCCAGCTTGCCCGCGGCGTCGGTCGTGCCACTGCCATTGGCGACCTCCTCGTTGTAACTCACGCCTCGGTAGTAGTAACCGTAATCGCCGAAGGTATAGTTGCCCGGCCCCTTATAGCGGTCGAAGATGAAGTCGCGCGCATACAGCGTCCACTGCACTTTCGCGCCGGACACATTGCCGCCGAAGAAGAACGTGGCGCCCACCGTCGCCTTGACGGTGTCGCCAGCCAGGTAGTCCTGCTTGTCCGTCGTCAGGTTGACTTCGAACTCCGGTGCGCGATATGCGGCGACCTGGAACGATACGCCGTAGCTGCTGCACCGCTGGCTGGGCCCCGGCCCGCCGGCGGGCGCATACACGCCGTTACCTTTGTACCCTGCTGCGCCATTTCCTGGCGGCAGGCAGGTCTGCAGGTAGTAGAAGCCGGTAGCCGCAGCGTTATCCAGCGCAAAGGCGCCGCTGAAGGTGCCATTCGCACTGACGGGCAGCGTGGTGCTGTAGACCTGCTGGCCCTGGTCGTTGTTGATGGTGATATCCGCCGTCTTGATATCGGGCGCCAGGCTGTAGCGCGCGTCATATTCGGCGCGGATGATGCCCTTGAAGTACACCATCTGGCCCGGTCGGTAGATTGGCCGCTCGGTGTACAGGTAAGCCATGTTGCGCGTGCTGCCGAACTGGGTCTGCAGGCTGAAGTCATAGGGGTTGATTCCCTGGTCCCAGCGGTTGTATCCGATGCCGAAATCGTCTTTGCCGGGCGCGCTGATGACGGCGTAGAACGGCGCATACTCGTCAAATGTGTCGGAGAACTTCGTCAGCAACTGGCCGTCCTGCCCGGTGGCGCCGGTATTGATCGCCGTAAAGTTGCGGTCCATATAAGTAACCGGCAGGTTCGCCGCCGGCTGGCCGCTGGCCAGGTCGGTCACCCATACCAGCGCCTCGTGCTCGGCCTGCTTGAGCGCCACATGCAGGTTGGAGACAATCAGGATGTGGCGCGCCGGTTCGTAGTATTTCACCGTGGCGGCGGCTTCCGGCGCAGTCAGACTGAGCAGGTAGATGCCGGGCGCCAGCGCGCCGCCGTTCTCTGCCAGCGATATCGACGCGAAGGCCGCCTCGTTCAGCGCCGAGGATGCAGGCACCGACCATCGCCGCACGGGCTGCCCGCCGCTTGGGGAGAACCTGCGCAGCGCGTCGTAGGAGTTATTCGCGCCGGTCAATTGATAGAACTGCTTCAACGTCAGCGACACCAGTTCGAGGTTGAGCTTGCTGACGTTGCGATAGGTGGCGAACAGCTTCGTCGGCCTGCCGGCATCGTAGGTGCCCATCAGGCCGCTGGTGTTCAGCACGGCATACGGAGTCAGCGGGCCGGTGGTGAAATGCAGCACCGTATCCCTGCCGATCTTCGTGCCGTATTCGTCGGCGATATTGCCGCCGATAGTCACCTTGTAGGCGGTCGACGGCAGCATTTGGACGTTCAGGTAGAAGCTCTTATTGTTGGGGTTGTAGTAACTGTAGACTCGGGTCAGCGTGAGGGCCGGTTCAAAGCGCAGATTCGGCACGATGGTTTCCGGCAGAACCGGTGCTGTGAAGCGGATGATAAAGCCGCTGGTGGAATCGGCTCTGGCGTCGCCATCCACCGGTCTGGTGCTGGCTACGCCCGGCAGTTCGACGGTGCGGAAGCTGAACGAGCGCGCGCTCTGCATGGCGCCGTTGCCTTCCAGCGCCCTGGCGCCGGCGGCGACGACGACTTTGTACAACGTGCCGCGCTGGTAGACCGTATCGGGCACAAAAGCCATCACTTCACCGGGGGTAACCGCAGCCCGCGGCGGCGTGCCGACGGCGAGCGCGTTCTTGCCGGTGCGCGCCGGCTGCCGGGCGTTGTCGATGACTTCATCCGCCCAGCGGAACGACCCGCCTACCTCCGGGACGATTGAGAATGCCGCCTGCGCCGAGGCGTGGTCCATCTTCTGGCTGAATGTGATGCTGATGGGGCGGCGCAGACCCACGTCGACGGTGGCGTCTTCCGGCGACAGCGCCTTGACGGTGGGCGCGGCGACGCTGAATGTCCAGTCGTAAGCGTTTTGCAGCAGTGCGCCGGTCGTATCCTTCAGGCCGGCGGCCACGACGCCCTTGTATGTCGCACCGGCGGCCAGCGGCTTGCTGGGCCGGAACAGGTAGATGCTGGTGTTCAGCCATTCGCCCTGCCCGGCGATGGGCGGGTCAAAAGTGACCGGATTGGGCAGCGACGACTGCTGGCCAATCCCTGTCAACGCCACCACCGGCCGGTTGAACAGTACCGTGATGTTGGAATCGGAAGCTACACCCTTTGTCTTGTCGGCGGGAATGGTTTGCGCAACATCCAGGTAGCCGATGGTGCTGATGTTGAAGGATTGAGGGCTGGCGAGCGCCAGGCCTTTGCTGCTTTTAGCCGTGGTTTTCAGGTAAACGGTATACCGCCTGGCGCGATCCCAGCCTTTATCGGGCAGGAATGTGACAACATTATCGCGGGTCCATTTGAATTTGCCGCTCACAGGCGGTTGTATCTGCAGCGCCTGCTCGACCGACTTCTTATCCATCGGCTGGTCAAAAGTCAGGACGATGGGCTTGTCCAGGCGCAGTTCCTCGCCGCGCAGCGGCGTGCGGTCGACCAGCACCGGATTGACCGGCGGCAGGGGCGTCGGGCTGGGCGCCGGCGTCAGGGTAGGCGCTGTCGTGGCCGTCACGCTCGATGTGCCGGTCGGCGCGACGGTCGGTTTGGGTTCAGGCTGGTTGCAGGCGCCCAGTAACAGGGATACTGCGACCGCCAGACCGACGAATTTAACGCTGATGTTTACACTGTGTCTCATCTTCCGATCTCCTATTTACCCTGCTGATGGCGACCTGATCCAACAATAGCCCGGCGACAGGCGATTCCGGGGCGCTGACAGATCAGCATGGGTGGTCGAATCGCGCTTGAGTCAAGTATATAAGCTGATGGTAACATGGCGGCAACCGCATAACTCTACTGAAAACCGTTACATTTCTGACCCATGACCGATACACGCACCCTGGTCGTCATCA
>JAKALH010000518.1 GCA_021813225.1 Chloroflexota bacterium | reverse complement strand
GGCATCCGTACGTTCATCCTGCCGAAGAAAAACGCCAATGACCTGGAAGAAGTGCCGAAGAAGATTCAGCGCGACATGAAGCTCATCCAGGTCGGGTCGATGGAAGACGTGCTGGCCGCCGCCCTGACGAAGCCGGTGTGGGACAGCAAACCGCGCCGCTCGCTCAAGCGAAAGGCTGCCCGGCGTCCGGTCCGCCAGACACAAATGGGAAAATAGAAACACGGAATCTGCGAGATTCCGTGTTTCCGGACGAAGGTGCCGCTGGAAATGTCCACCTGTCAGGTGTTACTGCCTTGCTGGCGGAAGCGGCTGCTCAGCGCGGCGCGCAGGCCGCGGGCCGGTTTCGGCGCGGGCGCCTTCAGCATGATGAGGTTGCCCGGCGTGCTGCTGACCATCGAACCGGGCGAGGTCTCCACGCCGGCAGGTTCGCCCCCGCGCGATTGCTCCTGCTGCAGTTCCAGCATCAGGCGTTCCAGCTTGTCCTGGTGCGTGCGCAGGTGCGACGACCCGTTAATGCGATCAAGTTCGACCACGCGCTGCATGTGCGCCACCGCCTCGCTCAGCGGCCCGCGCAGGTGGTGGAATTTCGCCAGGTTCGCGCGCGTCACGGCCTCGCCGGCGGTGTCGCCCAGCCTGATGTGAATGTCCAGGCTGTGCGCGAAGTTCTCCGCGGCTTCGCGGGCCAGCCCCAGGCTGGTGTAAATCACGCCCAGGTTGTTCAGCGTCTGGCCGAACTGCGCGCTGGCGGCGTCGCCCAGCTTATCGCGGCAGGCCACGCTCAGGCGCAGGTAATCCAGCGCCTTGCCCGGCATGTTCAGTTCGTAGTAGATGCTGCCGATGTTGTTCAGCGTAATCGCCAGCCCGGCCATATCGCCGCCCTTTTCTTGCAGCGGCCAGGCGCGGTTGTAGTACTCCAGCGCCTGTTCGCGGCGGCCCAGGCTGTCGCAGGCGCTGCCGATGTTGAACAGCACGGCGGCGGTGCTGTTCTCCGACGTCGCGCCGGTGGCAATCTCCACGCTGTCGGCGATTTCCAGCGTGCGGCTCACCGTCTCCAGCAGTTCCGCACCGCGGTCGTCGGATGCGCTGTGCGCGTTGCCGGCGCCCGCCACGTGCGGCATCGAGCGGCAGCGCCAGTTCCACGACTGGATGGCGCGCGTCATGCCGCGCTTCACCTGGTACAGCCGCGCCGCCCACACGAACTCCAGCAGCACCGGCTCGTCGGGAGTGCTGGCCCAGGCGTGCTCCAGTTGCGGATACAGCGCGTCGAAAGCTTGCAGGTCTTCGCGGCGGGCCAGCGCCTCGGCCAGGTAAATGGCGCGGTGGCGCGCCACCGTCTTCGGGTCGCGCCGCACGCGCGAAACACCCGCGATGACCGGGTGGATGGACAGGTCGCCGCCGCTGCCCGGCTCCGCGTCCAGCAGGTGCCGCTCCACCAGTTGCTCGATGGTTGCCACGTCGGTCTGCGTGACGGCGATGGCGGCATCGCGCGAGAATTTCGCCGGCGCGGGAACGAATGCGCCCAGGTCATAGAACGCGCGCAGCGTCCGCCCGGGCAGGCCGGTCAGGCTGAGTGCGATGGCCTGCTGCAGGGTGGTGTGGCTGTGGTCGGGCGTGCCCAGCCGCCCGATGGCGATGGTCAGGCGCATATGCGGCGCACGTGCCAGGGCGTCGGTAGGGGCGACCTGTGCGCCTTTGGAAGCCGTTCCGCTCGCCTGGGCGTTGCCGGGGGCGGTCAGGTAGCCCGCCAGCAGTTTAATGGTAAGCGGCAGCCCGCCCGCCGCGTGCGACACCTGCAGCGCCAGGTCCGGCTCGCTGGCGCACACGTCGGGAGCCAGCGCCTGCAGCAGCTCGCAGGCTGATGCCGGCGTCAGTTCGCGCACCAGGCGCGAATAGTCCGGCCCGGCGAACTCGCGCGCCAGAGCGCGGTAGTTGGTGGTCAGCAGGTACACGCAGTTCAGGCCGCCGCTCTGCAGCATCTGGGCGTCGGCGATGTTCCATGCGTCGTCAATCACCACCAGCATGCGGCGCGCGCCGATGGCGCCGGTGACGGCACGGGCGCGCGCCATTTCATCCTCGGCGGTCGAGGCGTCGGCGCCCAGGTCGGCAGCCCAGCGCGTTAGGATGGCGGAGAGGTCGGGGTTCTGCCCCAGCGTAGCCCACAGCACGCCGCCGGTAAAGCGCGTGCGGATGGCGCTGGAGTGGGCGATGGCGTTCGCCAGGGTGGTCAGGCCGATGCCCGGCACACCGCCCGAGGAGAGTGCGACATCGTGCCCGCCGATGAGCTGGTCGACGATGGATGTGAGGATTTCATCCCGCCCGATGAAGCGGTCAGGAAGCGCCGGAAGCCCGGAATATACCGCCGGAGCCGGCGGCGCTGGCGCCTGTACCACCCATTCCACCTTGCGGTTCAAAACGCCGGTGCCGACGGCGGTATCGAGTTGTGCCATATCCCCCCTGCCTGACGCTCTGCTTAGAAATTTCTTCGAGCATAATATGAACTAAGCTTATTGCAAGTAGCTAACTTGCTGATTTTGCATAGAATATGTTAAGCAGAAACTTGGCAAAGGCGGTGTGTACATAAATATGGCCATTGTCGCAGCCGCGGAGGCGAGCCGTCAGGGCGCACACACGGGTATAACGTGGACGTAGGGGCCATTTGGCCTGCGTGCCTGCCCAGCGGGCGAAATGCGCA
>JAKALH010000517.1 GCA_021813225.1 Chloroflexota bacterium | reverse complement strand
GCGGTTCGATGCGGTTCTCTGCGCCAGCGATCTGATCGCCATCGGTGCCTTGCGCGCCTTGCAGGAACGCGGGATCGACGTGCCGCGCGATGTCTCTCTTGCAGGCTTCGACGACATTCCGGCGGCGAGCCATGTCACGCCCGCGCTCACCACAGTGATGCAGGATACCCGCCGCGCCGGCGAAGTGCTGGTGGACACGGTTCTGAAGCTGGTGCGCGGGGAGAAGGCCGAGGCCACCGTGCTGCCCACGCGACTCATCGTACGCCGATCCTGCGGCGCCAATCCCGGTTAGCCGCGCTGTGCTTCGGTTTCTCTGGGCAAGCGCAGCACCAGAAGCCCGGAAAGCAGGAAGCACACGCCGCCCAGTCCCAGCGCATAGATCGGCGCGCCGCCGAACAGCGCCTTCAACAAGAAGCCCAGCACGCTCGCCGCCACCAGTTGGGGGATGACGATGAAGAAATTGAAGATGCCCATGTAGACGCCCATCTGCGCCGCGGGCACGCTGTCGGACAACAGCGCATAGGGCAGCGACAGGATCGAGGCCCAAGCTACGCCCACGCCCAGCATGGAGATGAGCAGCCAGTGTGGGTCGCGGATCACAAAGAACGATAGAAACCCTGCGGCCCCCAGCCAGACGTTTACGAGGTGCGCCCAGCGCATGCCGATGAGGCGCACAACCAGCGGAATGACGACGGCCGCCAGTGCCGAGAAGCCGTTATAGGCCGCGAACAGCACACCTACCCAATTTGCGCCCGCATTGTAGGCCACGCTCGCCGGATCGCTCGAGCCGAAATAAACTGATGTCACCGCCGAAGTCGTGTAAATCCACATTGCGAATAGCGCCAGCCAGGAAAAGAACTGCACCGGTGCCAGCCGCCGCATCGCCTCCGGCATCGTTTCGATGTTGCGCATGATGTCGGCGAACAGCCCCTTGCGCTCGCCCGCACTCTGCCACAGTAGCGCTAGGCCCCAAATTAGCGCGCCTGCGCAAATGAGATAAAGCTGCTGGTCGAGCGCGAAATGGAACACGCCATAGATCCCAGCCGCCCCAGTCGCGCTCCAGATCAACCCTTGGCTGCGCATGCGACTGGATTTGACCGTTGCCACGGGCAAAGGCGGTGCGATGTCCTCGAAAGACTCAAGCGCTTCCGGCGGGTATTCGTGCGTGGACAGCACGGTCCACAGCACCGAAAGGAACAGTACCGCGGCGCCGCAGAAGAAGGCATAGCGTACCGTGTCGGGCACATCGCCTGGCGCTGCCACATTGCTCACGCCGAACTGCTGGAAGAGCCAGGGCAGCATGCTCGCCACCACCGCGCCCACACCGATGAAGAAGCTCTGTACGGCGTATCCGGCGGCGCGTTGCTCCGGCGGCAGCTGGTCGCCAACCAGCGCTCGGAACGGCTGCATCGAGGTGTTGATCGAAGCGTCAAGAATCCACAGCATCACCGCAGCCAGCCAAAGCCATGGCGACATTGGCATGATCAGCAGCGCCGCCGCCGACAGCAACGCGCCAGCAAGAAGATAAGGCCGCCGCCGTCCCATGCCCGACCAAGTGCGGTCCGAGAGATAACCGACCAGCGGTTGCACCAGGAGGCCAGTGAGCGGCGCGGCAATCCATAGTGCCGGAATCTGGTCGAGCCCCGCGCCGAGTGTCTGAAAAATGCGGCTGACATTGGCGTTCTGCAGGCCCAGGCCGAACTGCAGGCCCAGAAAGCCGAAGCACATGTTCCAGATATGCCAGAAGTTGCGCCGCGGCTTGATGCCGAGTTTATTCATCATTGAAATTATTCCTTCGGCGCGCAATTCCTCCCTGCGCCATCGCGACTTTAGGGGCCGAGAAGCGCAGCCGACAGGGTAGCGCATACGTATTCGTCGCGCCCAGGGTGCATGGGCGGCCCGGGTGAGCAGGTCTTCCCTCGACTGCGCCGCCGACCACGGGCATTCTTACTTCATCCGCAGGGAGGAGCCTTGGTCATGACGCAATCGCTGCACGCCGGTTCCGCCGGATCGGCGGCCGGCAAGAACACGCGCAGCTTTACGACCATCGTCGCGGCGACGGCGGCCCTTGGCGGCCTGCTCTTCGGCTATGATACAGGCGTGATCTCGGGCGCGCTGCTCTTTCTCAAGGATGCCTTCGGCTTGTCGACCGCCATGGAGGGTACCGTGACCAGCGCGGTACTTGCCGGGGCGGCGGTTGCGGCCATCTTCGGCGGCTGGCTTGCGGACCGCTTCGGCCGGCGCCCGGTGATGCTAGCACTGGCGCTACTGTTCGTGGCCGGTGCGCTGCTGTCGGCCGCGGCGCCCAGCGTCGAAGTCCTGATTGCGGCGCGCGTGCTGATCGGTGTGTGCATTGGCGTGGTGTCTTTTGTCGCGCCGCTCTACATCGCCGAACTGGCGCCGCCGGAGCGCCGCGGCGCCCTGGTCTCGCTGAACCAGCTCGCGATTACCATTGGCATCCTTGTTTCATACATTGTCGATACAGGCTTCGCGCACAGTGGGGCATGGCGCTGGATGCTGGGGCTCGGGGCCGTTCCCGGCTTGGTTCTGGCGTGCGGGATGCTGGTGCTGCCGGAGTCCCCGCGCTGGTTGATCAAGCGCGGCCATCTCGACGAAGCCCGCGCCGTTCTGCTCAGGGCGCGAGAGCAGGGCGCGGGCATCGACCGCGAGATGGCGGAGATCAAGGACGATCTG
>JAKALH010000516.1 GCA_021813225.1 Chloroflexota bacterium | reverse complement strand
CGCGTCGGCAGAAGGACAGTGGACACAGTGATTTCCCGCCTGGCGCCGGGCGGCGTGCCGGGCATCGAAACGCGCCTGGGGCTGCTGCACGAATACGGCGTGCGGCGCGGCCGGTTGAGCCTGAACAACTGGGTGCGCGTCTGCTGCACGCGCCCCGCCGAGATACACGGCCTGTCTGCCAAGGGACGCATCGCCATCGGCTGTGACGCTGATCTTGTGGTGTTCGACCCTGAGCAACGCAAGTCACTGAATGCGCGCGAACTGCATTCGGCTATCGACTGGTCGGCTTACGACGGTATCGAGTGCACGGGCTGGCCGCGCGATGTCATCGGGCGCGGCCAGTATGTCGTGCGCGGTGGCCGCTTCGTGGGCACTGCCGGGCGCGGGCAGTTCATCAAACGCAGCTTTTAGGCGACTTGCCAGGAGACAAAAAACACCTCACAGGCCTCCCCAACCTGCAAGGTGTCTGGATGTCTGTACTGCCGGCTTCGTGCTAGATGAACATATACCCGTTGCCACGCACGTTGATGATGCGATGCGCCAGGCGCGGATGCCGTTCCAGTTTATTGCGCAAACGCATCATGTGCGGCCGCAGTAATCTGATGCCTTCGTCAACGTTGCCATGATGGCGCTGTAAACCGTGGCTGAGCAACTCTTCCATCGGCACGGTGCGGTTGCGCCGGCTCAACAACAGATCGAATACACGACCTTCCACCGGGCTTAGACGGATGTATTTATCCTGTACGTAGATGACTTTCGCCTCAGGATCCCACTGGAAATCGCCTCTCTGATCCGCGCGCTCGGTCGCAAGGGGATTAGCGACGATCGACTCGCGCGGCAGAACCGGCTTACTGGCAGTAGACGGATCACTCGATTGAATGCGTTCCGCCAGCACGCGGGCGCGCAATTCCCGTTGAATCGCCGGCTCGCTGGCCAGCACATAATCCTGCACCCCGAAGGTCAGCGCCTTGATCGCTGCCTGGATGCTGTTGCCTTCCTGATCAAACAGGAGCGTGGGGGGTAGCTGGGTTCCGGTCTCACGCAGCAAGGTAAGCAAGGGGATAGCACCTGCCTGTACTTCGGCTACCAGTATGACGCTTTTTGTCCCGCTACGGGTTCCGGCCGCACGCAGGCTGTTCAGGGTTTCCGCTACGCTGTGGGTATCGCGCACATCGCAACCCGCCGCGAGCAACCCCCTGAGAATAGCAGGGTCCGCACCCCGCCCATCCATCATGTATATAGTTTGAGCAGCCATCTTATCCTCCATACACAACACCGTCGCTGTAATGGCGTGGGAAGACGCTATACAGCGCAGGTGCGGCTGATAATCTGCGAAGTTAAAGGTGACCGGTATACCCGGGCGGGTTACCGGTCACTAAGAAGCGGCCTTCAGCTTCGCAAACTTCTCGGTCTCAGCTACAGCGTCGAACGACTGCTGCGCCGGAAGTGTATCGAGGATGCGGCGTGCAATACTCTCCATGTGCACTGCAGGCTGTCTGTCATTTGCGTGCAGCGACTGGTAGAACTTATCGATTCCTGCGTTCGTATCGGCCATATCCGGGGTTGCGCAAGCGAGTGTAAGTTCGCGCGACAACTCCGACAGTGACCGGGCATGACTGGCCAGAATGGTTGAGCGCTCTTCGGCTCCCAGATTGTAGCCTTGCAGCGCCCGCGCGCGCTCATTGCTGAAGATGCACTTCAAGAGTGCCGGATCAAGCAGCGCGTTTCCCAAGAACCGATTGATTTCGTGACTGAGCATTGCCATTTTATCGTCCCCCCCCCTGACTCGAAAGTGGCCCCGTTATCTCATTTGGCAGGTGTGACGGTGAAGATACCGCCGATGCCGCCACCTGAACCACTGCCGGCTGCCGCCGGGAGCGGCGTCGCGAAGATAGCACCCAAGACGAGCATAATGGATGCCACGGTTACGACGATGAGTTGAGAAAGTTTGCTTTTCATTGCTATCCCCTTTTCTGTAATACTATCGGCCAGCGTTATAAGTGCTGATCCATGAACTAATTACAGTCCGGAGTATAAGCAGGCAGTATGTAGGAAACTATGTAGGAGAGTATGTGGGAAGGGGGGGTTTATGAGAATTCTTTCAACTTGTCTGTCTTAATTGAGTTCAGCAGGCGTTCTGTCTCGGCATCTGGTTGAATATTCATTTCGTTATGCAGCGCCGCCTTCAACCTGGAGTAGGTTTCGATAGCGCCACGGCGCTTGCCGCTGCGAGATTGGGCAATCATCAACAGGCGCCCGAGTTCCTCGTTCGTGGATTCGCGTTGTGCACCGCGCTCCAACAGTTGCACCACGGCATCCGGCTGGTTCACAGCCAGGGCTGCCGCGCCCGCATTCAGGCAGCATTCCAGGAAGCGCATCGCCAGGGACTCTTTGATCTGCACCGCCCAGTCCTCGTTGTAGCCGACCAGGAAATCATCAGTATAGAGTGTCCCGGCATCCAGGTACTTCTGTAGCGCATCCTCGGCAGATGCCTGCCGGGCAGCAGTCATCAACTGCTTAAAGCTGTTGACGTCGTACAGATAATCCAGATCGGGGTTGACAGCATATGAGCCGTTTACATAAACCATTGCGTGTATGCCAATGGCTTTCTTGATGGCAAACTTGGCATTTTGAAAACTGCTTTGCAGCGTGCTGGCGCTTGAATCTTCCCAGAAGGCCAGCCCGATTTGTGCGCGTGTAGCC
>JAKALH010000043.1 GCA_021813225.1 Chloroflexota bacterium | reverse complement strand
GGCGGAACTGGAGGCGCATGCGCCCGGCGTGGCCGTGCCGTTGCGGCAGATCAAGGGCGCCATCGGCGCCGAAGCCGAGCAGTCGGCGTTGATGCGCGCCTGGTCGGAAGTCGAGAGTATCGCCATTGACGTTGCCGTGATGGAACGGACGGACGATGCCGCCGTCATACCGGCAGACCTGGCGTGGAGCGATGTGGGCGACTGGGCGGCGCTGGCGGATATCCTGCCGCGCGACGGCGCCGGGAACGCCATCGTCGGCAATTTCGTCGGGCTGGACACTACCAACTCGCTGGTCTACAGCGACGGCCGTGTGGTGGCGACCATCGGCCTGCAGGATATGCTGATCGTCGATACACCGGATGTCCTGCTTATCTGCCCGCGCAGCCGCGCCCAGGATGTCAAGGCGATGGTTTCCCGCCTGAAGTCCAACCACGGGCAGCTTGTGTAAGGGTGCAGCCATGACCCAGGAGGTATCGCCGGCGATATCCGATGCGGCCGACAGCCCGGCGGCAGAGCATCCGTCGCTGCAGGACTGGCGCAGCCGCATACAGCGTTACGCTATGACAGCCCATATCGACCTGGAACAACTGCTCGGCGCGGGTTTCTTTACGGCGTTTGAATATGCCGCCATCGGCGCTGTGATCGTCGATCTGGAAGGGCACTGCCTGGCAGCTAATCGCGCCCTGTGCGATATGCTGGGATATACCCTCGATGAACTGGAAGGCAAGCATTTCAGCGCCTTTACGCACCCCGATGACCTGGCCGATAATCTCGAGCTGGGGCGGCAACTCGTCAGCGGGCAGATCGACTCCTTCCAGTTGGAGAAGCGCTACCGGCACAAATCCGGGCGCACGATCTGGGTGTTGCTGAACGCAGCCATGATGCGCGGCGACAATGGCAAACCCTTGTGCGTCATCTCGCAGTTGCAGGACATCACGGAACGAAAATGCGCCGAGGAGGCGCTGCGCGACAGCGAGGAACGCTACCGCGCCATCGTCGAGGACCAGAGCGAACTGGTGTGCCGTTTCCTGCCCGATATGACCCTGACCTTTGTGAATCGCGCGTATTGCCGGTTCTTCGGCCAAGTCAGTGAGCAGTTGATCGGGCAGAACCTGCTGGGGCATGTGCCGGCGGAAATCAAAGAGGAGTTGCGCGCCGAGATAGCGGCGCTGACGAAGACCGCCGGCATTTCCACGAACGAACATCCGGCCATCGGGGCTGATGGCGAGCGTCGCTGGCTGGAGTGGACGAATCGCGCCATCACGGACCGGCAGGGCGTGGTGGTCGAGTTCCAGGCGGTGGCGCGCGACATCAGCCAGCGCAAGCGGGCGCTGGCCGCCGAACGCGAGCAGCGCGAACTGGCCGAAGCCCTGCGCGAGACGGCCGCGGCATTGAGCAGCACTTTGAACTATGAGCAGGTGCTGGACCGCATCCTTGAATATGCGCATCGTCTCATGCCGCATGACGCCACCAATATCATGTTGCGCGACGAGGAGACGAACGAAGTCTACATCGCGCGTCAGCGCGGCTATGATGAGCTGGGCCACGCTGCCTGGCTGCGCGACCTGCGGCTGCCGTTATCGGTTTACACCTTGCTGCAGCGCATGTTTGAATCGGGGCAGCCGCTGGTCATCCCGGATGTCACGGCCAGCCCGTCGTGGTTCACGTTAAAAGGGTCGGAATGGCTGCGCTCATATGCCGCCGCGCCCATCCGCATCAAAGGCAGGACGATTGGATTCCTGAATTTTGACAGCGGCGTGAGCGGGGCCTTCAACGAATCGCAGATCCCCCGGCTGCAGGCCTTTGCCGACCAGGCCGCGCTGGCCATTGAGAATGCCGACTTGTTCAAGTCCAGCCAGCATAACGAGCAGCACCTCACCCGGTTGCATCATGCCGGTATTGCGCTGGCGAAGGCGGATAACCTTGAGACGCTCTACAGCGAGGTGATGCGCAGCATACTTATGCTGTCCGGCATGCACATGGCCTCCCTGAACCTGTACGACGGCGAGGAACACCTGATTCTGGTCGCCGCCACGGGTTTTCCCGATGACTTGATTGGCCTGCGCACCCGCCTGGGCGCCGGGATCACAGGCCGTTCCGCACAGTCGCGCCAGCCCGTGCAGACGCACCGCTACGACGAACTGGAATACCACGTCCCCTATTTCGCGCAGCAGGGCATCATTTCGGTGTTGTCGTTGCCGCTGATCTGGCAGGACCGCTTGATTGGCGCGATCGGCGTGGCGGACCGGGGGCATCACAACTTCGACGAAGGGGATATCTACCGGCTGGAATTGTTCGCTTCTCTGGTCGCCGCGGCGGTCGATCTGCGCCTGATGCTGTCACAGGTGCGCGCGCGCGAAGCCGAGGCGAAGGCGTTAAGCTCGCGCCTGGCGCACGCTCAGGAAGAGGAACGCCTGCGCCTGGCCGAGCAGCTCCATGCCGAGGTCGACTACCGCCTGGTGGAACTGCAGAAGAGCACTGAGGCTTCGCTGGGCGGGTTGTCGCCGGATAACCCCATGGCAGCCGTGTTGAGTTCCAACCTGCGCCTGCTGGTCGAGACGCACAAGGCCACACAATCCATTGGCGTCGACCTGAGCGACAAACTGCTGACCGACCTGGGGCTGGGCCAGGCCGTGCGCCAGTATGTCGACAGGTTGAACCGCTCGACCAGTGTGAAAATCCATGTGCGCAACTCCGGGCGCGTGTGGCGGCCGTCGCCCGACGTGGAGCGTATCGCCTACCGCGGTGTGCGCGAGGCGCTGGTCAATGTGCTGCGGCATGCGGAGGCGACCCGAGTCAGTGTGCACATGCATTATGGCCCTCGCAAGCTGCACATCAGTGTGCGTGACGACGGCCATGGTTTCGACACCAGCCGAATCGGAGAACTCGCTGGCGAGAGCCTCCATGGCCTGCCGAACCTGAAGCGCGAAGTCGAACTGGCCGGCGGCGAACTGGGCCTGGAAAGCGCATCCGGGCAGGGCACGCTCCTGGAAATCAGGCTGCCCAGTCGTTACGCCGCCCTGCCCGAAAAAGAAAAAAACCGCGTGCTGCTGGTGGATAGCCATGAGGTGACGCGCCAGGGTCTGCGCATGCTGCTCTCGCAGAGCACCGAGTTTACGTGCGCCGGCGAAGCCAGCGACGGGCTGGCGGCGGTTCACGATATCGAACTGCAGCGCCCCGATATGGTCATCCTGGAAGCTGAGTTGCCCGACATGAGCGGGATTGAGGTGGCGCACCAGGTAACGAAGCGCTTCCCCGCGGTGCGCACCGTCATCCTGTCCGCGGCAGGCAACGAGACGCTGCTGCGTAAGGCTCATGCGGCGAAGGTGCGCGGCTACCTGTTGAAGGCGGACAGCGCGCAGACCGTCCTGGCGGGTTTGAAGGCGGTGCGCAACGGGGAGTTCGGCATCAGCCCGGCGCTCAGCGAAGCCTGGAACCGCGTCCAGACCGAGCCGCATCTCAACGATCCGCTGGAATCACTGACGCTGCGCGAACGCGAGGTGTATCAGTTGGTGCTGGGCGGCAATACCAACCGCAAGATCGGAGAGAAGCTGGGCATCAGCTTCCGCACGGTGGAGGTGCACCGCAAGAAGGTCATGAAGAAACTCGGCCTGAAGACACTCACGCAGCTGTTGCGGCATGCCGACCGCCGCCCGGCATAGAAATACGCCAAAGCCCGTATTCAACAACGCCTTTCTTTATATACCTGCGGCGCGATGATGACTTTCAGCCCTTCGCGGCGCAGGGCGGTGTCGAAACCCTGCACCGATTCCGCCAGCGGGAAAGTGTGCGTCACCATCGAGCGCACATCCACCAGCCCGCGCTCGACAAGCCGGATGGCGCGCGGATAGGTGTGTTTCATGCGGCGCGACATGCGGATGGTGAGTCCCTTGCGCCGCGCCACCGACGCAGTGAAGCTGGTGCGGTCGTCGGACGGAATGCCGACCAGAACCACCGTCCCGCCGGGTTTGGTAGCCGCCACCGCCGCCTTGACGGCGTCGTTCTCGCCGGCGCACTCGAAGGACACATCCACGCCGCGCTTGCCGGTCGCCGCCAGAACCTGAGCGGCCTCGGTGCCGTCGGCTTTCAAAACTGTCGTGGCGCCGTACTTCTGCGCCGCGTCCATGCGATGCGGCAGGACATCGGTGGCGAACAGGTCCAGACCGCCGGCCAGGCGGGCCATCTGCAGCGTCAGCAGGCCGATTGGCCCGCTGCCGAAGACCGCCGCGCTCATGCCCGGCCTGAGATGCCCCAGGTCAACGGCGTGAATAGCCACACCGAGCGGTTCCAGCATCGCGCCATCCGCATCGCTGATGGCGTCGGGCAGCGGGAAAAGCAGATGCTCCGGCCAACTGATGCACTCGCGCATGGCGCCGTCGTCCGCGCCGTGCCCGGCGAAATGCAAGTGCGTGCAGAAGTTGGGGTTGCCCTCCACGCAGAACTCGCATTCCCCGCACGGAATCGCCGGGTCAACCGCCACCCGTTGCCCGGCATACTTGCCCGTCAGCGCCACGCCGGCGAACTCGTGCCCCAGCACGAGCGGGCGCGCCAGCCGCGCGTCGCCGATGCCGGATTCCGCAAACCAGTGCAGGTCGGACCCGCACACGCCGACCGATGTGACGCGCAGCACGGCCTGGCCGGGGGCGGCTTGAGGATCGGGTTCGTCGTGCAGGCGCAGGTCGTGTACGCCGTGTAATCGCGCAACTTTCATGCCTCAGGTGTCCTTCAGTTCTTTCGTTTGATGTCTGGGTGATTGTACTTCCGGCGTCAGCCTCATGGACTCTGCGTCGTGCGCGTGCGCCGGCGGGCGGCTGTGCGGGTGTGAATGCTCCTGCCCACTGTCGGCATGGCGATGCCGGTGCGCGTGGCTGAGATTGCAGGCCAGCAACAGTTCCTGGTTGGAGAGGATTTCCTCCGGTGTGCCCTGAGCCGCCAGGCGATGTGACTCGTCGAAGACGAACACGCGCCCGGCAATGGCGTCGACGATGCTCAAGTTGTGAGTAGCCGTGATGACCGTCTTACCGGCCTGTCCCTGTTCGGCGATGAAGTCGATCAGCCAGCACTGGCTGCGCGGGTCGAGTCCCGCGGTCGGCTCGTCCAGCAGCCATACATCCGGCTGCAGCGCCAGCACCGACGCGAGCGCCACGCGGCGTTTCTCGCCGCCCGACAGGCGGTGCGGCGCGCGGTCGCGCAGGCCCTCAATGCGCAGCGCGCGCAGGGCGCCATCCACGCGCGCCTCCACCTCGCCCGACTTGAGCGAGAGTTGCATCGGCGCGAAGGCCACCTCTTCCCAGACCGACGGCGAGAACAACTGCACATCGGTATCCTGGAACACCAGCCCGACGCGGCGGCGAAAGGCAAAATTGAAAGTGTCGTCGTCGAACGCTGCTTCGCTCAGCGGCTGGCCGTATGCCCTGACGACTCCCTGCGTCGGGAAATACAGTCCGTCCAGCAGTTTGAGCAGGGTGCTCTTGCCGCTGCCGTTGGAGCCGAGAATGGCCACCCGCTCGCCGGCGTGTATCGTCAGGCTGACGTTCACCAGGGCCGGCTGTTTCCCCTCATAACTGAAGGCGACATCGCGCAGTTCAAACGCCGGTTCGTTGTTCATTCAGAATACAACTCTCAACGGCCCAGGACGATGGCAGCGGCGGCGAGCGCCACGGCGATCAAGAGCGCAGACCAGTCGCGCCGGCGCATCGCAAAAGCGGCCAGGCCCGGCACACGCGAATGGCTGCGATAACCGCGCGATTGCATCGCCAGGTAGACCTCGCTGGAAAGGTGCAGGGACTTGCCCAGCAGCACGCCGGCACTGGCGCCAACCATGCGGCGCTCCTCGGCGCCGCTTAACCGCCCCGCCACGCGGCTCTTGCGCGACAGGAACATATCGCTGACCGTGCGCAACAGCAGATGAATGTAGCGGTATGTCATGCCGAGAATCAGGCTGAACGAATCGGGCACGTGCAGAACGGACAGCGCCTTGAGCACGTCATTCCACGGTGTCGTCAATATCAGCAATGCGCCCAGCGAGACCGAGGTGCTGACGCGCAGCAGCAGAAACAGCGCCGTCGTCACGCCGGCGCGTGTGACAGCCAGGCCCAGCGGCAACTGCGCCAGCGGCGGCCCCGGCGTGATGAACAGCGCGGGCAGCGCGATCACGCCAGTAAAAAATGGCAGGAACAGCCACACGCGCTTGACGAAGAATGCCAGCGGAATTGCGGATGCCCACGCCAGCGCCAGCGTGACCGCATACAGGCCGCCGATGACCGCCAGGCTGTGAGACAGCGCCACCGCCAGCAGCAGAGCCAGCATCGCCAGCACCTTGACGCGCGGGTCAAGTGCCTGCAGCAGCCCGTTGCGCCGCGCCGTTTCCTCGGCGAACAGCGCGTGTTCGAGGGCATGGCTGATATCGGCCAGCGTGCGCTCGATTACGTCACTGCGCCGGCGGGATGGATTGGGTTGTGGCAGCGACGCCGCCGGTGGCGAGCCATCTGGCGTCATGGCTTCTGCTGCGCCTGAGCGCGCGCCAGCAGGCGGGTTAACAACCAGACAATAGCGGCGACCAAAACAATTCCCGCCAGGGCGGACAAAATGTAGCCCAGGCTGGCATTGCCCAGAGCGGGCAGGTCATACGCAGCCAGCGGCGCACCCCATAGCCCCTGCAGCGTCTCCATCCCGCGCGGCACGAATCCCAGTCCCATCTTTGCCAGCTCCGCCGCGCCCCATTCGCCCCAGGCGGTTCCTGGGGCCAGCAGGCCCAGCGGTGTGGCGATGGCCAGGGCCACCAGCCCCGCCCACAGCCAGCCCAGGCGCGCGCTGTTTCCTGCTGTGCCAGCGGCGTCAGCCACCTGGCCGCTGATCTGCAGTATTCTGCTGTTGGCGCGCTGCAGGTACAACACGACCAGCGCCGCCACCAGACCTTCGATGACTCCGGCGACCAGCAGGTGCGGCAGCACCATAGCGGGAATTGCCACACTCGGCGGATAGGGGGCGTACAGCGGCGCGCCGTCGGCTGTGTGCCAGAAGATGGGCTGCACGCCGAACTCCACGCCAGCGAAGAGCGACGCAACGCTTAATCCCAGCCAACCGCCGACCGCTGCGCCAGCGACGCGCCAGCGCGAGGTCAGCGGGCGGTTGCGCGCAAACAGGCGGTAGATGGCATAGCCGACGTAAGGCAGGACTACCGCCATATTGAAGCAATTCGCGCCAATTTGCAGGATGCCGCCGTCGCCGAAGAAGACGGCCTGAATGATCAACGCGATTGAGATGGCAATCACGGCAATATCCGGCCCGAGGATGATGGCGACCAGCGCGCCCGCCACGGCATGCCCGGTTGTGCCGCCCGGCAGCGGAACGTTGAACATCATGACGATGAAGGAGAACGCCGCCAGCAAAGCAATCAACGGCACGTTGCGCGCGTTGGAACGCCGCCGCAGGCTGCGCACGCCGCGATACCAGAACGGCAGCACCAGGATGAACAGAATCAGCGAAGTTAGCGGGCTGAGGTAGCCGTCGGGGATGTGCATGTAGGCGGGTGAATTCAGCATGGAAACCTCAGGATGTCATCCGCAAATGAACACGAACAGGTGATGTGATTGCTGTACAAATCACACGGATCCAACGTCGCACCGGTTTGAGTCGTCATAGGCTATGCGGATGGTGGCTGATCTGGACGGGCATCTTCTCCCGGCATTTGCGGCATAGCCCGAACAGCGCCAGATGATCCATCTCGGCGGCAAAGCCGTATCGCTCCAGCAACTGGCGTTGGATATCGGCGAAGGCGTCACCGTCGATTTCGAGCATGGCACGGCAGTTGCGGCATACCAGGTGATGATGGTGGGGGTGATGGTGCACCTCGTATTCCACATGCCCCTGCCCGAAGTCCATGCATGATATCAACCCCAATTGCGCCAGCAATTCCAGGTTGCGATATACCACCGACTTGTTGACGCGCGGATACACGGCGCGCACGCGCTCCAGGAGCGTCTCTGCGCTCAGGTGTTTGTCTGCCTGTCCCAGTGCTGACAGCAGTAATTCGCGCTGTGGCGTCACCCGGTAGCCCAGTTCCACCAGGCGCGCCAGCAGGTCGGTACGGATTTTTGTTAACTTCTGCCGGCTCATCCTTGCAACTCGTTCTATTTGCAACTAGTTGCAATTATATCGCATACGCTGGCGGGATAAAGTAGCTATTTTTCCACGAACTGCCCGAACTTCCTGATGTGCCAAGCCATGAGGCTGATATTGCCTGGCTCGTCTATGATATGCAACTGGATTCCGAAGCGCCCGCGCTTTATGAAGTGCTGAACACTATTGATTCTGCAAGTAATAGTGAAGAGGGTGATGAGTAGCATGGCGCGCGCACAACAACTTTCCTTCATTAACGAACCAGCGCATGGACCGATTGTTAATGTCGCAAGCGTCCCTCAGCGCAGCCCATTCCGATATCCAGGCGGAAAAACCTGGTTGGTTCCGCGAATACGCACGTGGCTGAGCAGTATGGATAAGCCGCCGACAGAATTTGTCGAGCCTTATGCAGGAGGCGCGATTGTCAGCCTTACAGTTGCTTTTGAGAATCTGGCAAAGCATATAACAATGGTCGAGCTTGATGAGAACGTCGCGGCGGTATGGCAGGTGATACTGGAGGGCGATGCCGGGCAGTTGGCTGGGAGAATCATTTCATTTGTCATGACGCCTGAAAGTCTCAATGCGGAACTCAACGTCAAGCCTGCTACGCGCCAGCGCCTCGCGTTTCAAACGATCTTGCGTAACCGCACGAATCATGGCGGCATCCTGGCACCAGGCTCGGGGAAACTGAAGTACGGTGAAAATGGCAAAGGTGTGCTTTCGCGGTGGTATCCGCAGACACTCAAACAGCGCATTCTGGATATTGTGCAGGTGAGAGACCGTATCAGTTTTGTTGCCGGTGACGGCTTTGATGTGCTCAGGAAGCTGGCGCAGCCGTAAGGGTCGTTGCGCACAAACCACTTCGTCGGGTAACGGGGATTGGCAGGGTCGTCGACGAAGACGAGCGTGGAGCGGGCCGCGTTGCCGTCGTGTGCGCCCTTATAGGCCAGCCATGCCGCCGGCTGTCCCATGACATCCGGCCCTGCCAGCCCGCCGGCCGCCAGAATATCGCCGCCCGTGAACGAGCGCGGCCCGCGCCAGAACAGGCCGCCGTAGCCGGCCAGCGGGCGCCCCGCCGTGGTGGGCGAGCCGAAGATCAGCGCGCCGCCTGCGACGTTGACAAGATGGAAACGAAAGCGCAACTGCCAGTAGCCGGACCCGGCTGTGGTCAGGTTTACCTCGATGCGGCGCTGTTCCGCCAGCCAGGTGCGCCCGTCATGAGCGACCCAGCGCAGCGATTCGGCGAGTATGGCGCGCTCACCATCGCAACGCATGTCATCCCAGCTCCGGTGCTCCTGCGCGCCGTTGTTGTCGAGCTGCACATGGCCCTGCTCGCGCACATAGGTGGGTCCGCCCCAGAAGTTCTCGACTGCACCGCTTGATGCCGCATCCAGCGCCAGGTGCGCGCACGTCATGGCGATGCCGTGATGCCAGATGTGGTCGTGCGGACGAAAGATAGTCACCAGATTGCCGCCCAACGTGTAGACGGGATGGAAATAAGGTTTGCGCGACTCCAGTGCCGGTGTATCCGGCCGGTAGATATATTGACACAGCGTGCGGCTGTTATACGCGGCTGAAACGCTGGCTTCGAGCGCATGCGTGATTCGCAGACTCATAGTCCGAACACTTTAACCCGGATTGGCGAAAATCACGGGTATCGGTTTATAATTCCGCCGTCGCAATCTCCCATCCGCCGGTGTTCCCCCGCGTATGGGCGCCTTGTGAATCTGTCCTGTAGATGCGTGCAAGGGTGTTGGCCGGTTCATCCACCCGGCCGTTATATCAGGAGGTTCGTATGAGTATGGTGCTAAAGGGTCGCAGAAATTCGGTTTGGGCGCTGTTGGTCAGCCTGCTGGCGGTCGGGTCGATGCTTCTATCCGGCTGCAGCGTGGTCAATGACCTGAAGGATATCAGCGATGCGGGAAATGCTTTCCTCGCCGCGCTGAACAAAGGCGATGCCGCCGCCGCCGCCGCGCTGATGCACTCCCGTGCGCAGCAGTCCGGCGACATGGCTACCGCGCTGCAGGAGAACTTCGTGGCGCGCAAGTTCGGCAACGCCAAGGTGAACTCGACGAAAGTGGAGAACGGCGTAGGCGAACTGAGCGGAACCTGCGATCTCGACGACGTCGACGGCAATCCCAAGACGGGCAACCTGACCATGCAATTGCAGAAAGACGGCGACAGTTGGAAAGTGATCAACATCAGATGCAAAATAGGCTGACGCCGTATATCGATTCATCGACGAAGCCGCACGGGAAAATTCCTGCGCGGCTTTTTTGTTGCACAATGGCAGATGACGGATAGCGCTCGCTGTGTGTGGACACCGTTCGTGACGAAGGAGGATGACGTTCCATGACGAAGTCGACCTGGCCGTTTAACCCTGCCGCCGCCCGCGGCACGTGGGCGCAGATTGAGGTGGACGGATTTCCCGCGCCGGTCGCCGGCTGTGTGTACGATGGCGCGCGTCTGGACGGCGGCGTACCGCTGGGCGGCCTGGGCACCGGTTACTTCACGCTGGAAGGCAGCGGCAAAATCGGCTATTGTTCCATCTACAACGATATCGTGCCGCCGCGCCGCGATTTCGCCGACTGGCTGACGCTCAGCGTCGGGCGGGTCAACACGCCCCTCTCCGCGGCAGCGATAGCCTGCTTCGGCCACTACCCGGTTGCCGACTTGGTCGCCGACTTCGGCGAAATTCCGCTGCGGCTGGGCATCCGTGCGTTCAGCCCGTTCATCGTGGGCGATGCCGCGGCCAGCAATATCCCGGCCGCGCTGTTCGAGATTGAGGTCACCAACACGGGTGATCATCCGCTTGATGTGACGCTGCAAGTCCAGCCTCCGGCGCCGCCGCAGGGTAAGCATGACCCCGCAGCGCCGCCGGCTGTGCTGCTGGGCGATGGACTGCAGAGCGCATACGACGGCAAACGCCTGCGCGGCACACTTGCCATGAGCGTGCCCCCGGGCGGCGCTCAGCGCGTGCGCTTCGTATTCGCATGGTACATGCCGCACTGGCGCGACAGCGGCAGCGAGGCGCACGTCCACCGCTACGGGTTGCGGTATGCCAGTGCCGCGGCAGTCGCGCGGGACGCGCTGGCGCGCTTTGACGAATTGCTGCATCGCATCCTGGCCTGGCAAGCCGTTATCTACGAGAGCGTCGATTTCCCGGCGTGGCTGCGCGACGCGCTGGTGCAGGCGTTCTACAGCCTGACCAAGAACACGGTGTGGATTGCCCGCACGCGCAAGGACGAGTGGTGGGAGGAGGTCGGCTGGTTCACCCACAACGAAAGCCACACCGGCTGCCCGATCACGGAGACGATGGTGTGCCGCATGCACGGCCATTTCCCGGCCCTGTTTTTCTTCCCCGAACTGGAGGCCAGCACGCTGAATGCCTTCCGCCATTTCCAGATCAGCGACGGCGAGGTTCCGTTCTCCTATGGCATGGCTACTTCCATGCGCGATCCGCGCTATCACTGCCAGCACCCCCTGAACGCCGGGCAGTACGCGCAGATGGTGTATCGACTGTTCCTGCGCACGGGCGACCAGCAGGAACTGGCGCATTTCTACGACTCGGCCAGGCGCGCCATCCGCTATCAGTTCACGTTGGACGACGAAGGCGATGGGCTGGTGAACGATCAGGCGCACGTCGCGCCGGGCGAGCACTGGCCGGCCAACCAGTTCTACGACATCTGGCCGTGGTGGGGCACGTCCGCCTATGTGGCGGGCACCTGGCTGGCTACGCTGGCGACGGGCATCGCGCTGGCCGAAGAGATGGGCGAC
>JAKALH010000515.1 GCA_021813225.1 Chloroflexota bacterium | reverse complement strand
TCTATCGACACCGCCGTCGGACCAGGCCAGCGGCGTGTCGTCCTCTTCCAGCAGGTTGCACAGCGCCGCCGACTTCACCGGCAGCGCGCTGCTGAGGCGCACCTTGCCGCGCTTGCCGTGCGCCTCGTACAACCGCACGATCAAGGCGTCGGAGTCTTCCGCCTTCTTGACGGTATCGATGACGACGTTTGGCGCAGAGACATTGAAGAAGGACGTTGCACCGGATTGCGCCGTCGTGGGGCGCACGATGAGCGGCACATTCAGGCGGTATCCTTCTTCGATGACGCCCGCTTCGCGGAAGTCGCCGGCGTGCGGCAGCACCGCGTAGCGGAACGTGTGATGTCCCATGTCCGCCACCGGGTCCGGACTCTTGGGCGAACGCAGCAGCGACAGGCGCATCACGTTGCCCTGTGTAGCGTAGCCGTATTTGCAGTCGTTCAGCAGCGCCACGCCGAAATCCGGCTCCGCCAGGTCCGCCCAGCGATGAGCAGACACCTCGAAGCGCGCCACATCCCAGGTCGTGTTGTAGTGAGTGGGGCGGCGCAGATGCCCAAACTGGATTTCGTAGGCCGCTTCCTCGGCGCGGATATCGAACGGGAACTCCACTTTGAGGTACTTGTGGCGCTCCTGCCACTCGACCTCATTGGCGAAGTCCACGCGCGCCGAAACGGCTGTCAGAGAAATGACCTGCTTCAGGCTGCTCTGAACGCCGATGTCATAGGTGGCCTCGATGGCTGCCCGGGCGGGGCCGCGCTCGATGATGCGGAAGGTCTTTGCCGCGCCGACATCGTATCTCTTCTCCAGGTGGAAGACATCGACATCCCACGCTTCCCAGTTGTTAGGTTCGTCGTCGAACAGCACCAGGTTATTGGCCTGCGCTTTCGGCGCGATGGCCTCGCGCTGGGCGGTCTTGTCGAACAGGCTGACCAGCCGCCCATTGCGGCTGAACACCGCGCTCACGTAATTGTTCTCCAGCGTGACGGTCTGCTCCGTCTCGGCGACGGTCACCGGTGTGTCGATGCCGCCGGCTGCGCCGACGCTGTAGCCCATCGCCGGCGCGCTGACGACGCCGAGCGCCTTGCCGTTCGCGCCGACCTGCGTGCCGGTCATCCCGTCCGGCAGTTCGACGACTTCGGTGCGCGGGCTGCTGAGCGTGTTCAACGCCACTATGGAACCGGTCGGCTGCGCGCTGACCATCGGCGCGATCGTGCTGTCGCGCAGTGCGGTGCCGCTGGCCAGTATCTCGGCGTAGTGCTTGTCGGAGTCGCGGTACACCTCGGTAATGGACGAACCGGGGATGATGTCGTGGAACTGATTCAACAGCACCAGCTTCCACAGCCGGTTGATTTCTTCGCGCGGGTACGGCCGGTTGAACAGCGTGCTGCCGATGGTCGCCAGATACTCGACATCGCGCAGCAGCAGTTCGCTGCGCCGGTTGCCCAGCTTGTTGCGCGCCTGCGAGGTATACGTGCCGCGGTGCAACTCGAAGTACAGTTCGCCCACCCACTTGAGCGGGTCTTTGATGTCCGCTTCGCAGCGCCGGAAGAAGTCGGCGGGGGCGCGCGACTGCATGCGCGGCAGGCCGTCCACGTCGCCCATGCGCTTCAGGCGTTCCAGCATCTCCACGGTCGGGCCGCCGCCGCCGTCCCCGTAGCCGAACAACAGATAGCTCTCATTGGCGCGGTCGTGGTCCTTGAAATTGCTGATATTGAACAGCGCTTCCTGCACGGTCACTACGGCGTTGTAGGTATCGGCAGGCGGGAAGTGCGTCAGCACCTGGCTGCCGTCGATGCCCTCCCAGATGAAGGTGCTGCTGGTGGGTTTGTTCATCTGGTTCCAGGAAAGCTTCTGCGTCAGGAAGTGCCTGATGCCCGCGCCGCGCATGATCTGCGGCAGCGCGCCGGAGTAACCGAACACGTCGGGATTCCAGAACTCGGTGCAGGTGATGCCGAACTCCTGGCGGAAGAAACGCTGGCCGAACAGGAACTGCCGCACCAGCGACTCGCCGGATGGGATGTTGCAGTCCGGCTCCACCCAGGTGCCGCCGGTGGGGACGAAGCGTTTCTCCTGCACCCTGGCCTTGATTCGGCTGTACAGGCCGGGGTGCATGGTCTTGATCCACTCGTATTGCTGCGCCTGCGAGCAGGCAAAGATATAGTCCGGGTAGTCCTCCATATACAGCACCGCGGACGAGAAAGTGCGCACGCACTTGCGCTGCGTCTCGGCCAGCGGCCACAGCCATGCCGTGTCAATATGCGCGTGGCCGACTGCGGACAGGTTGTGCTGCCCGTCGCCGTTGCGCGCCGACAGGTACCTGGCCGCGATGGCGCGCGCGGCCGGCCAGGTGCTGCGGTCTTCGAGGTTGCATACATTCACCATCTCATTGGCGGCGTACAAAGCCTGCCCGCCGCGCGGCGTATTGACCGGCAGATGGGTTGCCATATCGGCCACGGTGACGAAGTCCCACAGCAGGTCCCAGGCCTCGCGGTCCAGCACGCAGATTTCTGCGCGACGCAGCAGGCCGATGCGGGTGGGCTGCGAATTGCCGGAGACGCCAAACAGGTTGTTGCACGCCACTTCGACATACAGCTCGATATGCTCTCCGCCCTGGGCGGCCTTCGTCAGCCGGTAGGCCGGGCGCGCGGCTCCGGATGCCCAGCCCGAAGATGAGCCGGTCAGACCCTGCATTGGCTCTCCGTCCTGCCAAGATCG
>JAKALH010000514.1 GCA_021813225.1 Chloroflexota bacterium | reverse complement strand
GGCCATGGTGGTCGCGGCGGCGCGGCTCGGCCTGCTTAAGGACGAACTGGACCGCCGGCTGGAGCGCGTCGCCGAGTTGCCTTTCGACTCCGAACGCAAGCGCATGACCACCGTCCACCGCGCCGGTATCGTGCCGGGTCTCGATTTGCCCGCCGCGCCCTATGTAGCCTTCACCAAGGGCGCTGTCGACGGCATCCTGGGCGCTACGGCGCAGGTCTGGATGGAGGGGCATGTGGAACCGCTCACGGCGGCCTGGCGCACGCGCATCGAAAGCAGCAACGACGACCTGGCTGCGCGGGGGATGCGCGTCCTGGGCGTGGCATTCAGGCCGCTGGCGGCGATACCGGACGGCAGCGCGCTTGAGCAGGACCTGATCTTCGTCGGCCTGATCGCTTTGATCGACCCGCCGCGCGCCGAGGCGCAGGCTGCCGTACAGACCAGCCGCGACGCGGGTATCCGCCCGATCATGATCACGGGCGATCACCCGTTGACGGCGCGCGCCATTGCGGGGCAACTGGGCATAACGGCGGACGGCGCAGTCGTCAGCGGGCAGGCATTGAACGCCATGAGCGACGCAGAGCTGTCGGCGGCGCTGGGTGAGGTCTCCGTGTTCGCGCGTGTTTCGCCCGCGCACAAGCTGCGCATCGTCGAGGCGCTGCAGGCCAGGGGGCATATCGTCGCCATGACGGGCGACGGCGTGAACGACGCCCCGGCGCTGCGGCGAGCCGATATCGGCGTCGCGATGGGTATTACGGGCACCGACGTCTCCAAGCAGGCCTCGGACATGGTGCTGCTCGACGACAACTTCGCCACCATCGTCGCGGCGGTGGCGGAAGGCCGCACGATCTACAACAACGTGCGGCGTTTCGTCAAGTTCTCGGTCGGCGGCAATATCGGCAAGATTGCCGTGATGGTGCTGGCGCCGCTTCTGGGGATGCCGCTGCCGCTTCTGCCGTTGCAGCTTCTGTGGCTGAACCTGCTGACGGACGGGCTGCTGGGACTGGGGCTGGGCGTCGAACCGTCCGAGGTCGGCGTGATGCGCCGCCCACCGCGCCCGCCTGGGGAGAGCATCCTCGGAGACGGCACAGGTGCGCATATGGCCTGGCTGGGCGCTTTCATCGCATTGCTGGCGGGCGGCGCGGGCTGGCTGTACTGGATGGCCGGGCAGCCGGGCTGGCAGACGATGGTGTTCAGTACGCTGGCATTCGCGCAGGTGGCGCAGGCGCTGGCGGTGCGCTCGGCGCGCGCGTCGCTGCTCCGTGTGGGCCTGCTGACGAACAAACCGCTGGCGTTACTGGCGGCGCTGGTCGGCCTGCTGCAACTGGCGGTGTTGTTCATCCCGCCTTTGCAGGTCTTCTTCCACGTGATGCCACTGGGCGTGCTGGATATCGCCATCAGCATGGGGCTGGGCAGCCTGGTGCTGTGGGCGAGCGAACTTGAGAAGGCGGTGCTCCGGCTGCGCTGCCGGTAGTGTCAGAACAACTGATTCTTCCCGCCGGCGTGAGCGCGCCGATGCGCGCGGCCAGGCTGTCGATGACGGTGTCGTATTTCGCGCGCAGCTCCGGCAGCGGCCAGATGCGCATGTTGCTGTCCAACAACTGCATGGCCGCGCGCGCCGCCGCCGCCGCCAGCGTGATCGAGAACTCCAGGTCGTCGTGCGTGCGCTCGCTCACGTGATGGCGGTATTCCTGCAGCGCCTGCGCCGCCTGCAGCGACAGTTCGGCCATCTCCTGCGGGCCGTCGCACAGGGCGGTGTAGCCGGCCAGCGGCTGGCCCGCTTCGCGCAGGCGCACGAACTCGCCGATGGCGGTCGCGTCAGAGTCGGCCAGCTCCTGCAGGCGCGTGCGGATGGGCGTCAGGGTCGCCTGCAGCCGGCGCGCGGCCTCGGCCGGCGCGCCGGTCACGCCTTCGGCCAGGCTGCCATTAGCGGTGGCCTGGCCGAGGCTGGCCGCCAACGCGCCGCTCAGCGCCGCCGTCGCGCCGGCCTGGCAGTGCGTCGCCAGCGCGATGCCGTCGAGCATCTCGCCGGTTTTTTGTTGCGTAACATTGGGGGAGTGGTTAGTCATATGCAGCGATGATACACGTTTCCGACCGGATGCGAGAGGCGCTGCTATACTGGCGCGCAACCCGATGTGGATAACGGATGCGCCACGGCGCGTCTCAAGCGATTAGTAACCGATACCTATGGAACTGAAATATCTCGGCAAACCGTTCAATCAGGCGATAGACGAACTGGACACCATCCCGGCCCGCCCGGGGCTGGCGCTGGTGACGATGACCTCGGACGAACTCACGTCCGTGTGCCCGCTCACCGAGACGCCCGACTACTACAAGGCGTCCATCCAGTTCGTGCCCGACCAGCACTGCATCGAGTCGAAGAGCCTGAAGCTGTACCTGATGCACTTCCGCAACGAGCAGATCTTCGCCGAAGACCTGGTGGTGGTCATCCGCGATAAGGTGGTGGCGACCATCAAGCCGAAATACTGCAAGGTCACGCTGGTACAGAAGTCGCGCGGCGGCATCGTCATCGAGACGGTGTCGGTCTTCGGGCAGCCGCCGGCGGCGCTGTAGCCGCCGGCCTGGCGCGATAAGATATCGTTCAGCGGCGCAGGCAGGCCGTCGATGCTGGCGCGGGGCGAGCTTGATCGATTCGTGGACTTGGGCAATCCCGGATTCCCTGTATTGACTATCACTCCAGCACGATAAGCGCGCCGA
>JAKALH010000513.1 GCA_021813225.1 Chloroflexota bacterium | reverse complement strand
TGTGCCCGCATTCGTGCGCCCAGGCTTCCAGCTTCTCAAGCTTGCCGTAGTTGGCGTCCGTCATATAGCGCTGCACGTATGGGTTATTTTCACCGCGCGAGCCGGCAGGCGCAGGTTCGCCGCGCCGATACTTGCCGGTCAGGAAACCGCCCGCCAGCGGGAAGAACGGCAGGATACCGACTTTGTGCGCGTTACAGTAAGGCACCAGTTCCTGCTCAATCGAGCGTTCCAGCATGTGATAGTGCGGTTGAACGCTCACAAACGGCGACCAGCCGCGCAGTTCGGCTATGGCGTTGGCGCGCGCCAGTTGCCAGGCGGCGAAATTGGACGCGCCGACATAGCGCACTTTCCCGGCGCGCACCAGGTCGTCCAGCGCACGCAGGGTCTCTTCCAGCGGGGTCGTATCGTCCCAGCGGTGAATCTGGTACAGGTCGATGTGGTCGCTCTGCAGACGGCGCAGGCTGGCTTCGACGCCGTTGATGATATGGTAGCGCGAGGCGCCCTGATCATTGACACCGCTGCCCATCGGGCTGCGCACTTTAGTCGCCAGGACGACTTTATCCCAGTGCCCCCGCAACGCGACTCCCAGGGTCTCCTCAGACTGGCCTCTGGTATAAACGTCGGCGGTATCGATGAAGTTGATACCCAGATCGATAGCCCCGGCGATGATGTCCTTGACGCCCTGCTGGTCAACCTTGCCGCCGAACTGATTGGTCCCCAGACCGATCGCCGATACGCGCACTCCCGAATTGCCTAATTGACGATATTGCACTGTACTGCTCCTCCACGATTCGAATTCATACCGGGCGATTTTATAGGACTCGCGAGTGGTCTGCCTGCCGCACGCTCAGGGTTGAATCACCGCGCGCACGCCTTCACCAAACTGATCCTGATTGTCGAGCGCGGCATTGATGGCCGCGGTATCCAGCGGGATGCGGCGCGTGACGATTTTCGACAGATCGAGTCTGCCGCGCCGCCCCAGGTCCAGCAGCATGGGCAACTCCTGCGCCAGATGGTCGGACACGCCGATGACCTCGGCCTCGCGGTTAATCATTTCGTCGTTCGGTCACTTGCGCCCAAAATCGGCGGGATTCTCGCCCCACTTCTCGGTCTCCCACTTGAGCAGCTTGTTTTCGTAACGGTTCTCGCGCAGCCACGCTTCGGCCCGCTCGATCAACTGGAAAAGCCCGGCATTGCCGTGCGTCTCGGCGAGCTTGGTGCGACAGGCGCGCGCCCGCACCCACCCGATGGCGATTTCCGAATCGGAATATACGGGCGCGTCACCGCGTTTCTGCTGCAGCCACATCAGGGCTTCCGCGATAGCGAGGAACTCGCCGATATTGTTGGTGCCATGCTTGAACGGGCCGCGTCGAAAAACCAGCGCCCGGCTGCCGGCGTGCACGCAACGATATTCCAGAATGCCGGGATTGCCGCTGCAGGCCGCGTCCACGCAATAACTGTCGGCGATGAAGTCGCCGTGCGGCCGCGCGCGGCCTGCCCCGCCGGCAGGCGCTTCAGGCGGCCTGCGTTCCGCGACGTGCGCGGCGTGACTGTCCCCATACGCGGCTTCAGCCTGCGGTCTGCTCGCGAAAGCCTTGTACTTCGCATCGGCAAAACCGTCCACCTGCGCCCTGCACTCATCCCAGGTCGCATAGATACCCGGCTTGCGTCCCTTCCACACCACATAGAACTTCGGGGCTTTGGCCATACGTCACTCGAACCAGGTCGTGCCGGGATACTGGTACTGGCGCGCCACGGCTTCGTCCAGTTCCAGGCCGATGCCGTGCCGGTCGCTGGGCGTGATGTAGCCGTTCTTAATGATGTCCTCTTTATCGGTGATGATAGTAGACCAGTAATCGCGGTGCAGCCAGTGGAATTCGATGACCATGAAGTTCGGCACCGTCGCGCAGACGTGGCAGGATGCCATCGTCCCGATGGGCGATGCCACGTTGTGCGGCGCGAAAGGGATGTAGTAGATTTCGGCCAGGTTGGCGATCTTGCGGCATTCCGACAGCCCGCCGCATTTGGGGATATCCGGCATGATGACATCCACCGCCTGCTTCGTGATCAGGTCCCGGAAGCCGTGCCGCAGGTACAGGTTCTCGCCCGCGCAGATTGGCGTGGTGGTCGAACGGGTGATCTCGCGCATGGCGTCTACGTTGTCGGGGGGCACGGGTTCTTCCAGCCACATCAGTTGATACGATTCGCAGGCCCGCGCCAGGCGGATGGCGCTGGGCATATCCAGGCGGGTGTGCACATCGGCGGCCACTGCGATATCTTTGCCCGCCGCCGAGACGGTCATGTCGATCAGCTTCAACATCTGCTCCTGCTCGCGTTCGCTGGCAGTGTAGTTGAAGCGGTCTTTGTCCGCATCGCCGCCATCCACGTCGATCTTCAGCGCCGTAAAACCGCGTTCCAGCACGCCGTCGACGACCTGCTTCACCTCGCCCAGGTCCATGCCGGGGTCAACCTGGCAGTCTGCATAAACGCGAATCCGGTCGCGGAACTTGCCGCCCAACAGTTCGTAGACCGGCGCGCGCATGGCTTTGCCTTTGAGGTCCCACAACGCCAGTTCGATGCCGGTAAGCGCCGTGATCAGCGCGCCCGCGAAACCGCCGTCGAAGACGTGGGCGCGCCGCACTTCCTCGAACAGCGCGTCGATGCGGAACGGGTCGCGTCCAATCAGGTGATGGCGAATCTCGCCGATCAATGCGATGGCCTGCACG
>JAKALH010000512.1 GCA_021813225.1 Chloroflexota bacterium | reverse complement strand
GCTGCCGGGCGGCACACTGCGCAGCAGGTACAGGACGAAGCGCGCATTGCCGTCGTCGGCCAGGCCCTCGTTCGTGAACGGGTACGCGGTGGAGACGGCAATCACGCGGCCGCTGCCCACCGACTCCACCGCGGCAACCGTGTGGCTGCCGACCTGCGCAATGACGCGGGCATCCGGCAGCGGGGCCAGCACGTCGGGCGCTGGAACGCGCAGCGAGATCGGCGCACCGGACACGCCCGACGCCAGCGTGGGCGTCACGGCGATCACCGTATTGCCGCGTTCCAGCACACCGGACAGCAGTGTCATGCTGAACACATCCAGCGCGGCCGGGTCGCCATAGGCGTATTGCGGCGGTCCGCGGCGCGACACCGGATAGGAGACATCATCCTGCACCGCCACCACCAGCGTGCCGCCGCCGCGCACCCAGCGCAGCAATTCGCCGCGATCGTGTTCCCTCAGCGGATAGGCGGCGCTGGGCTGCAGCATGAACAGCAGGCGCATCTCATCGGGCAACTGATACGGGCGACCTTCCACCACGCGCGTGGGATAACCGAGCGCCTCGGCCCAGCGGCCCAGCGCCACGCCGCCGGTGACGCCATATGCGCGCACGCTCAGCGGCGGGCCATCCGGGGCGCTGAGTTGCAGCGCCAACGTCCCGACGGCGGCCAGCGCCAGCAGGACGAACGCGCTCAGCAGAATCGCCCAGTCCGGGATGACAGACGGCCGCGGGGGAGTGGAGAGTGGAGAATGACGGCGAGAGAGCAGAGATTGGAGATTGGAGACGAGAGACAGCGCCGATGCAAATCCTGCATCTTTACCGGTCACGCTTCGATCAGGCATTCGCATCTCTGACCTCTGACTTCCGACCTCTGACCTCTGACCTCTGACCTCCGACCTCCGACTTCAGCCCTCTCTGCTCTTTCACGAGCGGTCCTGTTCGTCTTCTTCCGCCGCGCGCAGCAGCGCATTCACAGCGACCTCGAACGCGCCGTAGCCCTCAGGCGTAACGGGGCGGTAGCCGTACCACGCGTCGTCGAAAGTCTCTACCACCGGCCTCAGCAACGCAGCCAGCGCGGACTTCAGCGCCACCTCGCGCACATACTCGCGGTTGGTGAGCGCGCGGTCGTAGCGCAGCGCCCCGATCTCATCAAGCTTCAGCAGAGCGGCCAGGTACAGCAGCCGCAGCGCCTGGCGGTAGTCCTGCACGGCTGAGGCATCGCGGGCGCGCTCGATGGCCTCGTCGGATGTGGCGACCTCGGCATCGGCGAGCGCCGGCGGCCTGCCGCGGCGGTTGCGCCGGAAGTAGCGTCCCAGCAGCGGCCCCAGGAGCACCGCCAGCACGACCAGCACGACCGCGCCGGCGACCAGAATCACCCACCTTAAAAAGGACAGGTTGATATCGGGCAGGTCCGGCGCGGGCAGCGGCTGCGCTGGCGCGGCGCGATGCTGCAGGTCGGGGTCGGCCAGGATTTTGTCGCGCAGTTGCAGCGGGTCCGGTGTCGGCGGCGCTCCTGCGATGCGCGGCGCACCGTCTGTGCGCGGCGCGGTCAACAGGGCCGGCGCGCGCAGCACCGGCATTGCCATGCTTAGCGCAACAAGCGCGGCGAAAGTCACGGCAATAAACCGCAAGGTGAAGCGCTGCATCATTCCCGGCACGTCCCGATTATAGGTGTGCGAAACCCATTCGGTTTTATAATCCGATCATGTACAAAAGGGAAGCGCGAACTCACGCGCATTCCCGGCATCGTAATACCTTGAGGAGGATGTCATATGTCAACCACCACGGCCCAATCCACAAGTGAGAAGAAAGAGGGAGCGCCCGCGTCTGCGAAACCCGCCTTTGTGAAAGGTCTGGCCGGCGTCGTCGCCGTGCAGACGGGCATCAGCTCAGTGGATGGGCCTACCAGCACGCTGCTGTATCGCGGCATAAACATCCACGAACTGGCCGAGCGCGCGCAATATGAAGAGGTCGCCTATATGCTGTTGTACGGCCACCTGCCCAATGCGGCGGAACTGGCCGAATTCAACTCCCGCCTGGTCGCGAACCGCTGGCTGCCCGCGCCGCTGTATGCGCTGCTGCGCGAGCTGCCGCGCGATACGGTGCCCATGGAAGTGCTGCGCACAACCGTCTCTGCCCTGTCTTTTTTTGACCCGGAAATCGAGGATGTCAGCGACGAGGCCTCCCAGCGCAAGGCCATCCGCCTGATCGCGCAGTTGCCGATCGTCTGCGCGGCCTACCACCGCATCCGCAACGGGCTGGAGCCTGTCGCCGCCAACCCCAAGCTGTCGCACGCGGCTAATGCGCTGTACATGCTCAACGGCGAGGAGCCGGACCCCGAGATGGCCGCCGCGCTGAATGCCTATTACGTGCTGCTGGCCGACCACGGCATGAACGCCAGCACGTTCACGGCGCGCGTCGTCGCCAGCACGCAGGCCGACCTGCATTCGGCCATCACATCGGCGCTGGCCGCGTTGAAGGGGCCGCTGCACGGCGGCGCCAACGAGGCGACCATGCTGGCGCTCATCGAGATCGGCGCCGTCGATAAGGTGGATGCGTGGGTGGACGACGCCTTCGCCAACAAGCGCAAGATCATGGGCTTCGGGCACCGCATCTACAAGAATCAGGACCCGCGCGCACTGCACCTGAACACGTGGGCGGAGAAACTGGGCCACAAGGTCAACCAGCCCAAATACTACGAGATGTCGTTGAAGCTGGCGCTGTCGATCCTG
>JAKALH010000511.1 GCA_021813225.1 Chloroflexota bacterium | reverse complement strand
AACACCGACACGCCGTGCACATCCCAGTACACGTGTATGGCGAAGTGCATGTTCGCCAGCGCAAAAGCGGCGCGCGATTGCGCCAGGTCCGGCGTCATCATGTGGCTGGCGATATACACCGCCGCCAGCGCCACCGCGCCCACCGACCCGACGATCAGGCTGTAGCCCAGCACGTTGTCGATAAAGCGGCGCGTGTAGGCGGGCTTGATGTACCCGAACGCCAGCAGGGCGCACGGGATGCCCACGGTGATGGTGGCGATCCAACTGATGTGGCGCGGCTCGCCGGGGAAGCGCAGCCCCACATAGCCGGCGAACAGGATGGCGACGATGGTGATGACGTTCTTGGCCAGGTACAGTTTGGCCGAGGCGTAGATTTTCTGCGTGATCGACTGGCCTTCCTGCAAGGCGCGCGGCAGCGTGGACATGGTGTTCTCCAACAGCACCAGCTCGGAGACGTCCTTGGCAATCTGCGCGCCGTCGTTCATGGCGATGCCCAGGCGGGCCTGCTTCAGCGCGGGCACGTCGTTGACGCCGTCGCCCACCATCGCCACGTACTCGCCCTGCTGCGCCAGCGCCGCCACGATGCGCCGCTTGGTATCCGGCGTGATGCGCGCGAACAATTCCGCCGTCCGCACCGCCGCGTCGAACGCGCCACCGTTGAGCGACGCCAGTTGCGCTTCGGTGACGACGCTGTCGCCCTTCATCCCCGCGCGCCGCGCGACGGCCTGCACCGTCTCGGCGTTATCGCCGGAGATGACCTTGACGCGCACCCCCAGGCTGGCGAACTGGCGCAGGGTCTCCTGAATATCGGCGCGAATCTCGTCGCGGATGACGACCAGCGCCACCGGCAGGCGTTCGCTCAGGCTGTGGATGTCCAGCCGCGCTTCGCCGGCGGCGGCGTCGGTATGCAGCGCGTCGGGCGTCTGCATGAAGGCCACCACGCGCAGGCCCTGGCGGGTGTACTCGCCGGACTGCGCCAGGATGGCGGCGCTGCCGGCCAGCCCGTCGAACAGGATTTCCGGCGAACCGAGCAGGAACGTCTCCGCACCGTCGAAACTCAGCGCGCCCCATTTGCGGGCCGAACTGAACGGCACTTCCGCCACCGCTTCGCGCGGGCCGGCCGGCGCGCCGCAATACTCGGCAATGGCGGCGGCGGTCTTGTTCTGCGCGTGCAGCCCCGCCGCATACTGCGCCAGCCGCGCCCTGGCTGCGCCTTCGTCGAAACCGTTCAGCGGGATGACCTGCTGCACGGTCAGCAGGTTGCGCGTGAGCGTGCCGGTCTTGTCGGCGCACAATACCGTGACGTTGCCCATGCTCTCGATGGCGTTGATGCGCTGCACCAGCGTCTTGAGCAGGCTGATGCGCACCGCGCCGACGCTCAGCGACACCGTGATCGCCAGGATCAGCCCCGCCGGAACGAAGCTGGTGACGATGACCAGCGTGTAGCGCAGGGCGCGGATGGCCGTCTCGCCGGTGATCGACGCGGCGATGAGCTGCAGGGCAGCGATGACCGCCATGACGATGACCAGCCCCTGCACCACGAAGTCGATCTTGCGCTGCAGCGGTGTGCGCGCGTCCTTGATGGCGCGCGCCGCCGTGGTGAGTTTGTTGGCGTAGCTGTCCGGGCCGACCCTGGTGGCGCGCACCAGCCCGCTGCCCGCCAGGCAGAACGTGCCGCTGAGCACCGCTTCGCCGGCCTTCTTCGCCACCGAGTCGGATTCGCCCGTCAGCAGCGATTCGTCCATCTCCAGGGCGTGGCTCACGACCACGTCGCCGTCCACGGGCATGCGGTCGCCGGGAGCGATTTCCACCAGGTCGTCCAGCACCACCTGATCGACCGGCACCTCGACGCTGCGCCCGCCGCGCCGCACGCGCGCGTTGCGCACGGCCAGCGCCGCCAGCCTGTCCAACTGGGCCTTGGCGCGCAGTTCCTGGATGATGCCCACGATCATGTTCAGCCAGACGGTGGCGCCGGAGAACAGCGTGTCGCCCACCACCACACTGCGCATGCCGGGGCCGCTCAGGCCCACCAGCAGTGTGGCGCTGAGCGTGACGAACAGAATGATGTTGAAGACGGTGAAGACGTTATCGCGGATGATGTCCCACGCGCTGCGCGCGCTCTTGGGCGGCTGCACGTTGCGCTGGCCGCGTTCGACGCGCGCGCGGACTTCGGAGTCGCTCAGGCCGGGCGCGGCGAGGGGGATTGCGATAGGGTTAGTTGCCATTTACCGTTGGGCCAATCATACGATAGACGGCTCGGAAACGATGTCAGCGTGCCAGCAGCCTCACTGGCGTGATGACGCGCGGGGCGATCTCGCCCTCTTTCGTGTACGGAACCGCCAGCAGCGAGTAATCGCCAGCGGCAAGGTTTGCCGGCAGGTCGATGAAATACACGGCGGTGATGGGTTTCTCGAACGGCAGGTAGGGGAACCCGCCGAAGGCCAGTTGCTGGTCGGACTGCTCCACCTGTCTGCCCCGGTCGTTGATCAGCCGCAACGATACCTGCGTATTGCCGGGCAGTTGCACGTAGGGTTTTGTCTGCCAGAAGCAGAACATCTCCAGCCAGGTGTCTCCGGCGCGCGCCGGCGTGTACTGGCGGCAGCCCAGCGAGGCCAGTCCGCGCGGCAGGCCGGTCTGTTCCAGCCGGGATGTCGATTCAGGCAACTGCTCCGGCAGCGGCTCATAGGGGCGGAAGAAGGTGAAGTGCAGCAGGCGCAGGTTGTGAAACCGGCTC
>JAKALH010000042.1 GCA_021813225.1 Chloroflexota bacterium | reverse complement strand
CGAGGACCTAGACGAGGACCTGGATGATGACGAGGATAGCGATATCGATAATTTCGAGGAAACGGAAGTCGAGGATGAGGACGACCTCGATTCCGCAGACGAACTCGAAGAACTGGAAGACGAAAACCCCGAAGAAGATGACGAGATCAGCCTTGAGGACCTGGAAGAGGATGAAGACGAAGAAGACGAGGAATCACTCTGGGACGACGACGATGAAGATGATGAGTATTAGTCTTCGTGCTCGTCACAGGCATATCTTGCCGCGATTCTAGCGATTTCCAGCGCGGAGTCGGGCTTGGCCAGGCTGGCCGATGCGGCGCGCATATTCTCCAGACGTATCGGGTCGGTCAGCAGCAGCTTCAGTTGGCGGGTTACCGCGGAAGGCAGGAACGGGCACCATGCTCCGGCACCGCGGTTGACCACATAATCCACATTCCCTTCTTCCTGACCGGGCACCGCGTCGTACAGCAGGATCGGCAAGCCGGCGATGAAAGCCTCGGCTATTGTCCCTGGCCCGGCTTTGGTGACCAGTATGTCTGCTGCACCCATCAGTTCCGGTATGTTTTTGACGAAACCGAGCACCCGCATCGGCACGCGCGGATTGGCAAACTCCAGGTCGCGCTTAACAGCCTGATTGCGACCGCAGACGACAACGAGTTGCAGAGGCAGGCCGCTGAAAGCGATTTCCAGGCCAGTGATTCCCAGTCTGCCCATGCCGTCGCCGCCGCCCATCAAAAGCACCACGGGTTTTGTGTCGTCGAGATTCAACTGCGCGCGCGTGGCCTTGCGATTACCCATGCGCACGCGAAAATCCGGCCAGACCGGCTGCCCGGTCACGCTGATTTTCTCGGGTGGCACGCGGTTCGAGATAGCGTGCTGCCGCGATTCCTCTGTCGGCACGATACAGTGGTCGACCTCCGGGACATAGTGAGCCACGTGCCCGGATACCAGGTCCGTGACTACATTGATAAAGCGCGACGGCAAACGCAGGCGGTGAATGGCTTCCGGTATCGCGGCGTTATAGATGGGGTGGCAGGAGATATATAAATCGGCCGGCGCAGCAGCAATGACATCTTCGGCAGCCTGGTCGCTGATCGACTCGAAAACCTTGCGGATTGCCGCAACGCGACGGCGGCCGTTGCTGGCGTGATAGCTCAATGCATACAACATGCGCCCGTAATTCACCCACATCGGGTAGTCCACGTCAACATTGCGCAGGAGCGGGGGAAGGAACTTGAAACCGTTAAGAAAAGCGATGTCGTACCGATCGCTGTACAGCTGTCTCAGGCCCATTGCGATGGCTTCGGCTGCACTGCGGTGTCCACCGCCGGCATCACCGTACAACAGGACAATGCGTTTCATTAATGCGAAAACCTCTAGTCGTTTGCCTGGTCCCTCTCGCGGGCGGTGCGACTGACCAGCCGGCGCTGCAACTCACGCCGCGTCAACATCACGCGCCTGCCACAGGTGAGACATTTCAGGCCGATATCAGCGCCAAGGCGCATCACCTGCCATTCGAACCCGCCGCAGGCGTGCGGTTTTCGCAGACGAACCTTGTCGTTCAATTCCAGCGGTGTAAGCGTGAACGGGGACACTTTTGCGATTATACCCGCTATACGGCGTCGGAATAAACTATAATCCGGAAGTTACCATGAATGGACCTTTATCTCAGATCATCCAGGGCATCGGCCAGGGCCGCCCTGATATCGTTCTTTCGGCATTGATCGTCGTCGTCCTGCTTCTATTGATATGTTTCCCGGTGCACGAGTTTGCGCACGCGCTGGTCGCGACAAACCTGGGCGACGATACGCCGCGCCTGTATGGTCGCGTGACACTCAATCCTATCGCGCATCTGGATCTGTTTGGATCGATTCTCTTCCTCATCTTTGGCTTTGGCTGGGCCAAGCCGGTACCGGTGCTGCCAAATCGTCTCAACGGCAACCCGCGCACCAGTATGGCCATTGTCGCCTTTGCGGGGCCGGCATCGAATGTGCTGCTGGCCATCGGCTTTGCCATCATCTATCGTGTCACAGAGCCGCTGTTCCTGAGAGGTAATGCATCGATAGCGGATGTCATCCCCTATGCCCTGCAGACAGCCGTTTTTCTGAACCTTATCCTGGCGCTGTTCAACCTGATACCGATCCCGCCGCTGGACGGCTCACGCATCCTGGCCGCATTGCTTCCGGATCAGGGTGCGCAGCTCATGGAACAACTGGAACGCTATGGTTTTCTCGTGTTGATGCTTGTGCTGGTGGCTCTGCCAACCCTGATGTCAAGCCTGATTACCGAACCAGCAGCCAGCGTTACCCGCTTGCTGCTTGGATATTGAACTGCTCAAATCATACGTATGGCAAAAACCCGAATCACCATTGTTGGCTGCGGCTTTACCGGCACGGCAATCGCGCTGGCGCTCCGTACACTCTATAAAGATATTGAGATTGTCGGCCATGATAAGAACGGCGCCAATACGCAGCGCGCGGAAAAGCTCAAAGCTATTGATCGGAGCAACTGGAACCTGCCATCGGCGTGTGAGAACGCTCAGTTGATCGTGCTGGCGATACCCGCTGAAGCCATCGCGCCGACGCTGCGCGCCATCGCGCCGGACGTCCTGCCCGGAGCGATTGTGACCGACACCTGCAGCTACAAGTCTTCGATATCAGCGATGGTCTCCAGGCACCTGCCGGAAAAGGCATCGTACATCAGCAGCGACATCATCTTTGACCCAATGCGCGTCCCGCCGGGTCAGAAGGTGGAAGACCTGACAGCGGATGTCTTCAAAGGTGCCTCGTGGGTCGTGACGCCGATCGTGGCCAGCCCGGATGCGGTTGACTCCTTTGCCGGACTGGTAAATGCCACAGGCGCGAAACCCATTTTCATGGACGCCATCGAACACGATGGATTGCGCCTGGCTGTCGACAGCATACCTTCCGCTCTGAGTGCGGCGCTGATGCTGGCAATCACCTCCGATACAGCATGGCGCGAACGGCAATGGCTGGCCGGCGCGGCATTTCAGGCAGCCACGGCTAATGTCACATTTCACGAAGCGGATGAGGTAGCAGCCGCACTGATTGCACAGGGCGAGGCCAGCACTCACTGGTTGAACCAGGTTATGCTGCAACTCATGGAACTGCGCGACGCGATCGACCAGGGCCGGCGCGATAAAGTAACCACGCTGCTGACACAGGCACGCGAACGGCATGACCTGTGGGAAGCGGACTGGCACACAGGGCGCGACCAGGGTTACACGCCGGTCGAGGTGAAGCGCCCCAGTATGCTGGGCATGCTGGTTGGCACGCGGTTGGCATCGCGGCTTGATGAGAAACCGGGCAGGCCCGACCAGTCGGATAAAGGCGGCAAGAAGCGCTGAAGGCGCAGGCCGACAAAAGGATGATGGCCGATACGACGCGCGGAACGGACGCTGTATCTGGAGGGGGACAAAGACGGGCTGGTTTGCGTGTATTGAGCCTGGCGCCAACATCCTTCTTCAGCGATTACGGCTGCCACGTGCGCATCCTTGAAGAGGCGCGCGCACTGCGGGATATCGGCGTCGACGTCACCATACTCACTTACTACAAAGGCGGCAATGTTCCGGAATTCAGGATTATCCGGACCAACCCTACCCCATGGCATGGCAGCTATGAGGTCGGTTCGTCGCGCCACAAATATGTTTTCGATGTCATGCTGGCGATACGCCTGGCGCGCGTGCTGGCTCGCAACCGCTTCGATATTATCCATGCTCACCTGCATGAAGGCGCTCTGATCGGCAGCCTGATCTCAAAGCCGTGGCGTATTCCGGTTTGTTTCGACTACCAGGGCAGCCTGACCAGTGAGATGCTGGATCACGGGTTTCTGAAGCCGAATACGAAGGCACTGGGATTATGGCGCTGGCTGGAACGGTCAATCGAACGTCTTCCATCAGCCATCTTCACCAGCACGCTGAACGCGAGCGAGGCGCTGAAGAGTCAGGGCGACCATGCCATCCCCATCCGCCCGCTTCCGGACGGCGTCAATACCGATGTCTTCCGTCCCGATGTGCTTTCGCTGGATGAGCGCGCCAGCCGGCGAATGGCATACGGCATCCATAACGACGACATTGTCGTCGTTTACCTGGGTTTGCTGGCCCGACATCAGGGTATAAGTTGCCTGCTGGATGCCGCCGCGCTGCTGAAAACTCAGGGCAGGCGCGTCAAGTGGCTGGTTATGGGTTACCCGGGCGTCAAGCAATGGCGCGATACCGCGGAAGCCGGCGGGGTCAGTGAAGATGTCATCTTTACAGACCGCATCCCATACTGGAATGCGCCACAGATGCTTGCACTCGGCGACATCGCCATCGCGCCCAAGCTATCACTGACCGAAGGTTCTGGAAAAATTCTGAATTACATGGCAATGGGTCTGCCCACGGTAGCCTTCGAGACGCCCGCCCAGGTAGAATATCTGGGCGACCTGGGGATGTATGCGCCAGTCGGGAATATCGAAGCGCTCGCGCAAAGAGTGGCAGAATTGATTGACGAGCCGAAACAGCGTAAAGCACTTGGCGCTGCGGCGCGGATGCGCGCCATCCAACAGTTTGGGTGGGACCGCGCTGCCAGCCAACTGGCATCGACCTATTACGAACTGGCCAACCAGGATGCTGGTTACCCGTTAATGATGAAATCGGGTTCGGGCGCACCGCACTACTGACGCCTTGCCATCACTTGTCATGCCCGCGGCGTGATCGTAGACAGGCGTAATTCATATGGACTATGCTCTCAATACCGCTCATGCAGATATTCTGGAAATCTGGAAGTACCGGCATCTCTTGTGGATGCTTGTCGTGCGAGACCTGAAAACACGCTATAAAAACTCTATCTTCGGGGTAGCGTGGTCGTTCCTGCAGCCGCTGGGCATGATGATTGTGTTGACTTTTGCCTTCGGCATCATTAACCGCGGGCCGTCGACCCTGCCCGACTTCAACGTGTTTATCCTGTCCGGCTACCTGGGCTGGACGTTTTTCGCAGCAGCCGTCGTGGGTGGGACAGGCAGCGTGGTGGCGAACAGCGCGCTGGTGAAGAAGGTGTATTTCCCGCGTATTATTCTCCCGATAGCGGTCGTCCTTTCCAACCTGATCAACTATGCGCTGGCGCTGCCGATGTTCATCATCGTTGCACTGTTATCCGGTCATCCGCTATACCTGACCCTGGCGCTGGTGCCGGTGGCGATGCTGATCCAGGTCGTATTCTGCATTGGGCTGTCATTTTTCCTGTCGGCCCTCAACGTCTTCTACAGAGACACCCAGTTCATCATCGACCTGGCCATGCTGGCGTGGTTCTTCCTCACCCCTATTTTCTACGACATCCAGAGTGCTCAACCGATTCAAGCCTTCGGACGAACCATCGACACGGCGCTCTGGCTGCGCCGATTGAATCCGATGGCATCACTGGTCAACATCTATCAGGACCTGATGTACCGCGGCGTGACGACAAACTTTGACTTCTGGATACGCACTGCGGTGACCTCAGTGGTTATTCTGATTCTCGGATACATCTTTTTCCAGAAGCTCAGCAGCCGGTTCGGCGAGGAACTATGAACGCCGGCACAACGATCCTGGCCGATATTCACACACTGGTTCCTATGACGGGCCAGCGTACACAGCCCGCGGCACCTTTGCATGACGCGGCCATCATCGTGCAAGGGTGCGAAATAACGTGGGTTGGCACTATGGCACAGTTGCCTGACGTCGATACCCCGCGCGAACGAATCAGCCTGCGCAACCATATTGTTCTCCCTGGACTGGTCAATACCCACCACCACCTGTATCAGACGTTGACACGCGCCATCGCGCAGGATAGTGAATTATTCGACTGGCTGAAAACGCTTTATCCCCTATGGATGAAGATGGACCCGGACGCTGTTTACGTCAGCGCTCTGACTGGTATGGCGGAGTTAATCCTCAGCGGCTGCACAACAGCGAGCGACCATCTATACCTGTACCCAAACGGCAGCCGGATTGACGATGAGATACGAGCCGCGCAGGAAATCGGCCTGCGTTTTCACGCGACGCGCGGTTCGATGTCGCTCGGCGAGTCCGAAGGCGGACTGCCGCCAGACAAAGCCACCGAAGATGAGGGGGTCATTCTCAGAGATACCCAACGTGCCATCGAGGTCTATCACGACAGCAGGCGATATGCCATGTTGAGAATCGCTGCCGCGCCCTGTTCCCCGTTTTCCGTGACCGCCGACCTGATGCGCGAAAGCGCAGCCCTGGCGCGGCACTATGGCGTCATGCTGCACACGCACCTCGCCGAGACACGGGATGAAGAGGCTTTTTGTGTCGCCACCTTCGGCAAGCGCCCCCTGGATTACGCCGAGAGTGTGAACTGGGTCGGCAAAGACGTCTGGTATGCGCATGGTGTGCACTTTCGCGGGCCGGACATCGACCGCATGGCCGCACAGGGATGCGGGATTGCGCATTGCCCGTCCAGCAACATGCGGTTGGCTTCCGGAATCGCGCCAGTCCGATTGATGCTTGACCGCGGCCTGAACGTGGGACTGGGCGTAGACGGCAGCGCCAGCAACGACAGTTCACATATGCTGGGCGAAGCGCGGCAGGCCCTGCTGCTGCAGCGCATACAGAATGGCGCTTCACGTTTCAGCGCTTACGATGCCCTCTGGATCGCCACTCGCGGCGGCGCCGCAGTTCTGGGACGCGACGATATAGGCCGGATTGCACCCGGGTTCGCCGCCGACATGATTGCCGTGGATTTGAACCGGCTGGAGTATGCGGGGGCACTGCACGATCCAATGGCTGCCATGGTTCTGTGCGCCCCGCAGGGGGTCGACTTCAGCATGGTGAATGGCCGGATATTAGTCCGTAATGCCGTTCTTCAGACTATCGATATAGCCAGGATTATTGAGCGCCACAACGCTGTCAGTCAGGCTATTCTGCACTGACATGATAGATTTGTTTTAGCCATCGAAGCAGTGCGGCGCGCCACGGGCTGGTTCATTCTATAATCAGCGCAGCACCACTTGGGGATGACGGCGAACCGGCAATCACTCGTATCAGTTGTATCGGCAGATGGCTATTCGTAAAATCGCACTGATCAGTTTCCACACATCGCCGCTGGCGACGCTCGGCGGCAAAGATACGGGCGGCATGAATGTGTTCGTGCGCGAGACGGCGCGCGAACTCGCACACCGCAACGTTGCTGTCGATGTATTCACGCGCAGCCAAAGCGTGCCGTCGTCCCGCATCGATACGAGCATCGCGCCGAACGTGCGTGTGATCCAGGTGCCGGCAGGCCCGGAAACCCCCGTCCCCAAACGAGACCTACTGCGATACGTGCCCGAGTTCACCGAATGGATGTGCCGTTTCAGCCTGGCAGAGAATGAGGATGAGACAACGCTTCATCGTACTCCAGACGACCAGGAACGCCGTCCCTATGACGTCATCCACAGCCACTACTGGTTATCGGGGCTGGTAGCCGACTCGTTGCGGCAGTGCTGGGGCACACGTTACGTCCATACTTATCATACGCTGGCGGAACTGAAGAATCAGATCGCGCAGAGTCCGGAGCAGCGCGAGCCTGAAGAACGCCTGCAGGGAGAGTTATCAATCTGCGCCAGTGCAGACCTGATCACCGCAGCGACGAAGGTGGAACAACAGCAACTGACCCAGTATTACGGCGCCCGCGTTGCGCACATCCGCATCGTCCCGCCGGGAGTGGACACATCGAAGTTTCACCCCATCGAGCAGTCGTATGCCAAAGCGGTTATCGGCATACCGCAGAATCACCGCATGGTGCTGTTCGCAGGCCGCATCGAGCCGCTCAAAGGAATTGACACGCTCTTTCGCGCCATGGCCGTTCTCAGGCAACGTTTGGGAAACGGCAGCAGCCATGCCCTCTCGAGTGAGGATGTCTGTGTGGCGGTCATTGGGGGCGATCCCAGCGAAACCGGGCAGCGCGAGAACAACGAAATGGCGCGCCTGTATGCCCTGCGCGATGAACTGGGACTTAATGACCTGATTGCCTTTCTGGGCGCCCGCGACCAGAACACGTTGCAGTACTACTACGCGGCGGCCGATTGTCTGGTGATGCCGTCGCATTATGAGTCGTTCGGCATGGTGGCACTTGAGGCGATGGCGTGCGGAACTCCGGTCGTGGTTTCCGATGTGGGCGGGCTGAGCCAGCTCGTCAGACACAATCAGACGGGATTCCGTGTGCTCGCCAGAGACGAAGCGGCCATGGCTGATGCCATCGAACGCCTGTTGACCAATGCGGTGCTGCGCAGGCGAATGGGGTATCGCGCTTCCTGTTACGCAGAAGACTATAGTTGGGCCAGGATTGTGGATAAGCTTATGGGCGTGTACGAGGAGATTATATGATCACTAACCAGATCAGCTACATTGCAGTATGGTCGAAGGATCTGACAATCAATCGGGGTATCTTCGCTAATCTCCTGGGCATTCCCATTGTTTATGAGGACGAGAACGTCGTCGTATTCCAGACGGAAGGTACACAGCTGGTCCTGCAAAGAGCCACCGAAGCAGACGCCAACCTTGATGGCACCATCCAGTTCGGTTTTGAGGTTGACGATCTGGATTCCGTAACGCAGGTTCTGGAGAACGCCGGTCAGGTTATATCGGTCAACCGCGAGCAACTGGAACTGAATCAGCGCGTCACGATCTTGAAGCTGGCATCCGGGCAGAGTGTGGAGTTTATCGGCAAGTGATTGTAGTCCCGCGATTTATGCCGTCGTGAGCATATCACGCAGTTCATCGCGCGTGGCGCGGTAGGGCAGCCATTCCGACAGCGGTTTGCCGCCAAGACGGTTATAGAACTGCAGCGCCGGTTCGTTCCAGTGCAGCACCTGCCACTCCATCCGCCCGCATCCCTGTTCATAGGCCACACGAGCGCAGTGCATAAAAATCTTCTTGCCAATCTTCATGGAACGGTAATCCGGCAGGACGAACAGGTCTTCCAGATAGAACGTGGGCAGCGCCAGAAAAGTTGAATAAGTGTAGAAGCTGATGGCGTAACCGACCGCCTTCCCACCGTATAGGCCGAACCACGTATCGAAGCGCGGCTGCGGACCATAGGCGTCCCGGACGAGGCGCTGTGCTGCCTGCGAGGTTGGACGCGGGAGTTTTTCGTAGTCAGCGAGCGCTGCGATCAACTCGCACAAAATGGCACCGTCCACCGGGGTCCCCTTGCGTACGGTGATAGTTTCTGATGATGCTCTTTCCATAAACGGATGGTAATTCTACACAGGCGCATGCCGTTGTGATAGAGTCAATCCTGAAGATGAGAGTACTACATGACATTCAGAAAAGCCGTCACATCATCGGCGGAACGCTGCTTCCGTTGATACTTGCTCTGACACTGAGTGGTTGCTCCGCGCTGCCGCAACTCAGTTACATCGCGGCCATTGTGGCGACTCCGAATCCCGTTTACCACGCACCCACGCCGACAGTCGCGCCAGGGACCGTATCGACGGCGGCACTGGTCAAGAACCGCAGCAGGCTGCGCGTCGGCATACGTTTCGATGCGCCGCCACTGGCAAGTGTCAACAGCAATGGCCAGCTTGAGGGGCTGGACGTTGACCTTGCGCGCGAGTTTGCGCGGCGCTGGCTGGGCAGCCCCGATAATATCGAGTTTGTGCAGGTCACCTCATCGTCTGCGCCTGTGCAGGTGCAGCGGCGCGAGGTGGATCTGGCGATGGGCGGGCTGGTCCACAGCAAGGGTGCCGCAGAGCATGCCGATTTCGGTTTCACCTATATGTATGATGGCGAAGCTCTACTGATACGCACTGGTTCTTTTGCAGACTTCCCGGCACTGGCGCGACACACAGTCGCCTATATCGACCAGCCGACCACATACGCATTAAGCGCCGCCGAGATTGCCAACAATATCACGGTCAGCCTGCAGACAGCCACATCATACGAGACTGCCATCAGCCAGTTGATCGACGGTCAGACCGACGCGGTTGCCGGTCGATGGCGCCGGCTGCGTGCGGATGCTGCGCGCGACCCCGCACTGACTGTTTTAACGGTGTTTCAACGCGAGCCTGTGGCCATCATGCTGCCGCAGAATGATTCGGACTGGATGACGCTGGTCAATGTCACTTTCAGTGCTCTGATCGCTGACGGCACTTATGCCCGCCTGTATCAGAAGTGGTTTCACGCACCGCCGGACGCCGTGACGCCGTTGCCCGATACGATCGACCTGCAACTGGCCAGTCTGCCCGATACCATAGCCCCTCACGATACTCTGAGCCGCATCCGCGCCGCCAATCGCATCCATGTCGGATTCAACGCACAAGCCGACCCGCTGGCGACCCTGGACGCCAAAGGAAACCCTGTCGGCTTTGAAATCGACCTGATACGCGAGCTGGCCAGCCGCTGGTTTCAGAATGCCAATGCCGTCGACTTTACAGCCATGCCCGGCAAAGATATTCCGGGGCTTCTGCGCAATAACAGCATTGACCTGGGCGTGGGAGCAATCGTCGAAACGCAGGCTGCGGCCCGGGTCATGGATTTCAGCACAATCACATACCGCAGCGGCGTCGGCGTCGCCATCATGCAGACATCGCCTTCAAACAGCCTGGAAGCACTGAACGGCAAGACGATCGGCGTCGTACAGGGAAGCCCCAATCAAGCGCTTCTGGCGAGTGTCGGCAAAGCCCGCAATCTGCAACTGAACAGTGCGCTGTATCCTGATCTGTCCACGGCGCTGGCGGCATTGCGCAGTGGACAGGTGGATGCTGTCGCCGACGATCAGGTCACATTGCTGGCACTCGCCCGCACGGCTAAAGATATTTTCGTTCTGCCCGAACAACTGAGTTCCCGACCCATCGCCATTGCAATGCCCCGTGACGACTCTGCTTTCCACAACTTTGTCGATCTGACCCTGCAGAATATGTTTGCCGACGGGACATATGCTCGAATCTACAAGAAATGGTTTGGCGTAGCGCCAACTGATCTGGAAATCTGGCCGGGACAAACAACGCAGACAACAATGCTGATTGCGCCAACGGCGACACCGCCCCCAACCGCAACACCGGTTTTCGATGCAATACCAACAGCGAAGCCAGCGCCACCGACTGCAGCGCCCACGGCCAAGCCGTGAGCGCTGCCCGGTCGCAGGCACGTTATATCTATACGCGGCGAAGTTGTTATGCGATGCGCCGCATAACGAGAAAATGAGACAGGCCGAATGCGCTGAGCGGAGAGGATTCAAGCGTCTGCATCATAGCGCGCAGGGTTTTACCCGCAACGCCATATCGCGCCACGATGTTGTCAAAACCAGGATACACCTGCGTATGAGAGACGACCTGCATAGGCGTATCGGAAAATAATGCGCGCAATCCGGCGGTTGTATATGCGCGCACATGCGGTGCCAGTTTGTTGCGCAGGCGATCCGGCAGCCAGTTCACAAATGGCTTATTGCCGAAGCGGTAACGCCCGTTGATGTACACGCCGTGCGTTTCGAACGGATACAGCCGGTTCGGGGCGAAGATGGCTGCATATCCGCCGGGGCGCAGAACGCGCGCTATTTCACGGCAGGCCTGCCGGTCATCCTGCACATGTTCCAGGACTTCGTGGCTGAACACAACATCGAAGGCAGAATCTGGAAAAGGCAGCCGCTCACAGACAGCGCCTAACAGCCACGGAATGCCATTCTGCGCCCCTTCTGCAACTCGTTCGACTTCGATGTCTATACCGACAACTTGCTCGGTGTACCGCCGTATGCCCCTGACGTAGGTGCCGATCCCGCATCCATCGACCAGAACGCACTTGCCGGACAGGCTTACGGCGCGGTCCAGCATGGCAAGCCGGCGCTCCTGACCGGCTCGCCATACCAGCGAAGGCACGCCGCGAATAGCCGATTTCGGCTGCTCGTTTATCACGGTGCTGGGTTTCGACATAGCCAGAGATGCCTGTTGACGGGTTTTTATGAATCTTCCTGGCAGGAGCTAAACGACCGGGAGTTGCAGCAAAAAAACATCGATGGCAACTCGCATGCTGACATTCTGCTGCAGGTAGCGCAGCATATCCATCAGGCCGCGCACCTGCC